>JAOAPQ010000369.1 GCA_025462965.1 Bryobacterales bacterium | reverse complement strand
TCGAGATTACCGAAGACTTTCTGCGGGAGAACCCCGACGTGACGATGCATCTCGGCATGAAGGAGGTTGCTGTGGGAGCCGGGTGGCATTTCGGCTCGCGCTATCCCGGCGATCCGGCGCTGACGGCGGTCTACGATTTCGTGCCCGACGCACTGCTTGCGCAGGTCGATAACCTCTCCGATTTCGCGGCGTGCCTCGTGTTTGACAAGTGGATGGCCAACGCGGATGGGCGGCAATCCATCTTCTTCCGCGCACGGTTGAAGGACTCGCGCAAGATGGGGTTCGTGGCCTTAATGATCGACCACGGCTTTGTTTTCAACGGACCGCACTGGGACTTTCCGGATTCGCCCGTGCAGGGCCTTTACGCGCGCACATCCGTGTATGAAGGAGTACGCTCGCTCGAGAGCTTCCAGCCGTGGCTGGATCGCGTGATGCACTTCCCGGAGAACGTCATCGACCAGGCGCTGCGCCAAATCCCGCCGCAATGGATAGCGGGCGAGGAAGACCAGCTGGAGAAATTGCTGGAGCGGCTCATGAGGCGCTGCCGGCGCGTTCCGGATCTGATCAGCGATATGCGGCTGGCGAAATCGAACCCGTTTGCGAACTGGCGATGACCTCCGCCAGCGTCTTACCGATCCACGGCGCGAGCAGAATTCCGTTGCGGTAATGCCCGTAAGCGAGATAAACGGGGCTGGAGCGAAGTCGGCCGGTTTGCGCTTCGCCATTCTCGGTGAACGGACGGAAACCGAGCCAGGCGGACGCGCGCGGAGTGGAGGCGAGGCGCGGAAGCAGCCGGGCAAGCCGTCGCTCGATATCGGCGACGATGACAGGGTTGACCGAGCGATCGAAGCCGACATGTTCGTGAGTGCTGCCGCCGATGGTGAGGCCGTTCGACCGCTGGACGATGTAAGTCGCGCCCTTCCGGAGAACCGGGCCGGCGGCGTCTTTCTCCAGATCGTAGGAGACCAAGTGGCCGCGGACGGGAACAGAGCGAACGAGTTGTTGCGCTTCGCCATCGACCGAGACCGGAATCGAGCTGCTCCAGGCTCCGGCCGCCAGTATGGCGAAGGCGGCGGGTCGCGGGTCGAGGATAGCGCCGCGCTCCGCGCGGAGGGCCCAAACGGGTTCACCTTCACGGATCTCAACGCCAAGCCGCTGGCAGGCGATGCGCAAGGCGCGCACGACATCGCGGGGATCGACCACTGCATCGTCGGGATAGAAGAGTTCACCGGGCCTACGGATTTCCGAGCGGATGCCGAGTTGGCGCTGAATCTCCGCCCGCGCCACCAGACTGCGCCATTCCTCTTCGGTATCGGTGAACTCCAAGGCGCCGCACCGGCGAAAGTCGATGGGAGCACCCGATTCCGCGGTAAGTTCTTCCACGAAGGACGGATAGAGTGCGTTGCTCGCGACCAGTGAGCGGGCGAACTCCGACACCGAGTCTGTTTCCCCGCCGGGCGCGAGCATGCCGGCGCCGGCCCAACTCGACTCGCCGCCGATCGTTCCAGCGTCATAGACGGCGACGGACATTCCCCGTCGAGCGAGCCGCCACGCGACGGACATGCCGACGATTCCACCGCCGATAACTAATGCGTCGGTCACTTCTTCAATGTACGATAAAGACCATGCCCGCGAGCTGCCCCGAGTGCGGCAGCCGCTTTCTCCATGTGTCGCGCAGAAGGTCCTGGAAGGAGCGGCTGGATATAATTGGGTTCACGCGCCACCTTCGCTGCGCGGACTGCAAGGCCCGGTTCGTGGCCAAAACGGTCGATTGGCGCGACCTTCTCTTCGCCAGGTGTCCGATGTGCCACCGCATGGATCTGAACCTTTGGTCTCTTGAACATTATCAGCCCGGCCGATGGATGCGGTTCAAGATCATCCTTGGCGGTCACCGCTTCCGTTGCGAGTATTGCCGGATCAACTTCGTCGGTATGCGAAGCCGTAAAGAGCGCTTTACCTTCAAGAGGTGGGTTCGCAGGAACGAACCCCAAAATGAGGCGAAATGAGCGCCCGCGACGAGGCCTTTCGAAAGTTTATCCAAGAGCTTCCGGCCACGACGGGCAAGACGATCGATGAGTGGAAGGCCGAGATCCGAAAGAACGGGCCGGCGAAATACCAGGATCGCGTCGCGTGGCTGAGGACAAAACACAAGATGGCATATCGCCCGGCGTGCATGCTGGCGCTGCAATCCGGTGACGCGGCGGCGGACTACTCCGACGCGGCCGGGCTGGTAAACGCGATGTACGCGGGGCCGAAGGCCGGGCTGCATCCGATCCACGAGCGGCTCATGGAGATCGGGAAGGATCTGGGCAGCGATATCAGCGAAACGGCGTGCAAAACTTTCGTTTCGCTCAGGCGTAAGTACGTTTTTTTACAGATCAAGCCGGCGTCGCGGACGCGGATCGATCTCGGCCTGGCGCTACCGAAGGTAAAAGCAAACGACCGGCTGATCGAGACCGGCGGTCTCGAAAAGGGTGACCGCATCAGTTACCGCATCCAGCTCTCGTCCGTAGAGGAAATCGACGCGGAAGTAGTGGATTGGATCCGGAAAGCTTACGAGCTCACTCCTTCCGAAGTTTAAGGATGGAGCCGGTGTCGGTAGCCACCCAGATATTGTTTTCATCGGGCGCCGCGATCATGGCGCGATGCGCCTCGACTTTGTAGTCAACCGGCATTTCCTCCCAGCTCTCCTTATCAAGGCTGCGCAGTATCTTGAGTTTGCCAGCAATCGGGCTGCTGTGCACTACGCTGGTACTCTGCTTTCCGGCGAGATACACTGTCCCACTCGGCATAACAGCGACATCGGAGATGGCGCGGTCGGCGCGGCGGAAGATCCGGGTGCTCTTGCCGTCGTGCCCATTGACCCGGTACACCTCCGAAGGCCATTCGAAGTTATCGGTAAACTCGATGAGGCCGATGGACGAGCTATCGGGTGCAAAGCTGATCTTCGTCACACGCCCAAAGATGGAAGCTGTGGAGGCGTCCCAAGTTTTCCCGGCATCGCGGGTCTGCAGGAGGACGAGGGTGGATGGCCACTGGCGGCGCTTCTTGGCGGCTTCCGGGTCCATCCAGTCGGGGACGCGTTCGTGGCGAGGCGGCTCGTCCCAACCGGCAATGATTCCCTCGCGGGAGTTGGCGAAGGAAACCACGCTGTAGGTGGTGTAGTCGGCGTTGACCTTCGGTTCGGCGGCTGCGGCCATAGCGGTCCAGGTGACGCCGCCATCTGTGGTTTCCCAGGCCTGCTTGCGCTCGCCCACGGCCCAGCCGTGCTTCCGGTCGAGGAACCAGAGCCGCTGCAGATCCTTCATGTCCTTGGGCGTGTTGACCTTTTGCCAGCTCCGTCCGGCCTCTTCCGTCTGCCAGATGGCCTTATCGGTAATCATCCAGCCGATGCTCTCGTCCAGGAAGAAGAGCGAGTTGCCGATTTCCTTGACCGGGACGAGGGTCCAATGCAGGCCGCCATCGCTCGTGACGACGACGGTGGGTTTGGATTTGCCCTTATCGACGACGTAACCGGAGGCAATGCCCCGTTTGGCCGAGGGGAACTTCAGGTCCGTAATGACCAGCGAGCTTTGCAACTGGTCGTAGGAATACTGAATGTCCCAGCGCTCGGCGGCCGGCAGAGCAGCCACGAACAGGAAAACGGAAATAAGGGCGCGACGGGTCATCATCCTCTTGTTGGACGCACGGGACCGGAAGACATTACCAGCTCGACGTGATTAGCTTCCGCTTCCGGGGAGACGGCCATGCGAGCGAGTACGAGGACACAGCCAACCTGCTCGCCTACGGTGGTGAGCATTTCCATTTCTCCGCCGGTGTGTTGATGCGGCGCACGGTGCTGCACGTTGATGACGCCTACCACTTTATTACGCGAGATCACCGGGGCCGAAAGGAACGCTTCGTAGGAATCTTCCTGCAGTTCGCCGAAGTACTTAAACCGCGGATCCTTATAGGCTTCGCGCGGGATGGAGAGCAGACGGCGCTCGCGGGCGACCCAGCCCGTGAGGCCTTCGTTCAGGCGCAGGCGCACTTTTCCGATGGTCGACGGGTGCGGGGTATTGGACGCGCAGAGCACCAGCTCACCGTTATCAATGAGATAGACCAGGCACGAATCGCACTCCATGAACTCAGTGACCAGGGAAACCACGCCCTGCAGAACTTCCTGCAGACTCATATCGCGCACCATGAAGCGGCTAACTTTCTGGAAAAGCCTCAACTGTTCCTCGGTGCGCTGCAAGCGGAGCTCGAGATCCTTTTTCGGCACGCCCCATTATAGGCGCGAGTCCAGGGGCGTGGATGTGCCATAAAATCAAGAGGCATGCAAAGTACCGGTACATCGTGGGAAGCGCCGGGGTGCCCTTACCACGTTGAATTCGCGGCGGACAAGCTGGAAAAAATCCGGCTGGCCGTGGTGGAGAGCTTCTATGCCATGCCCCGCGGAGGCATTGAGATCGGCGGCCTGTTGTTCGGGACGCGGGATGGTGAGCGCCTCCTGATCGAGGATTACCGGATCATCGAATGCGAGCACAAGACCGGACCCTCGTTTCAACTCTCGGAGAAGGACCAGGCGCGTTTGAGTGCTTTGATCGCCGCGAGTCCGAGCGAATCGCTGGGGTGGTTTCATTCGCACACGCGCAGCGAGATCTTTCTTTCGGCGGACGATCTGGCGATCCACGACAAGTTCTTTCCGAAACCCTGGCAGGTGGCGCTGGTGCTGCGCCCGGCCAACCTGCAGCCGGTGCGCGCGGGCTATTTCTTTCGGGACGCGAGCGGTCATATGGCGGCCGAGAAGAGTTGCCGGGAGTTCGTGCTGGAAACGACCGTTCGAGAGGCAGCCTCGCGGCAGGCCCCTGCTCCTGTCAGGGACGCTCCGAAGAAGCCCGTCGTCGCCGCCCCGGAAGCCCCGGCTGCAAAGCCACGTGTAATTCAGCCCGAGCCGGAAATCGCACCGGCTCTGGAGAATAACCGGGGAGCCGCGTGGGTATGGATAGCGGCCGTTGTTGCTGCGCTGGCCCTGGGATTGGGCGCTTATGTAACGCGAGCGGCGTGGCTGCCAGCCCAGGCTTCGCCTCCGGCTTTGAAATTGCAAGCTTCGGAGGTCGATGGCAAGTTGTTTGTCCGGTGGAACCCGGTCCAAAACGAATCGGGGAAACTGACCATCGACGACGGCCCGAAACATATCGTGATCGACCTGGACACCCTCCAGATGAGTCGTGGGTTTTATGTCTACGGGCGGCAATCCGAGAAAACCACCCTGCAGATGAAAGCCGGGGCGTCGGAGGACCTCACCACGTTCGCCGGGCCCTCTCCACCGCACATTCCTACCCCCGAGGAGATCGAGAATGTCAAAAGAGACCACCAGAAAGCGAAAGACGATTTGAGAAATCAAACCCTGAGAAACCGCCAGCTTCAGAGGAAAGTAAGAGAACTGAGCAACCAGCTTCAAGAGCAGAAGCCTTGACACCGCAACTGACCTGTATCGAATGTGAGGCGCAATTCGCCGTCACCGAAATCCTCTACAACTGCACCAAGTGCGACGGGCTGCTGGAAGCGCGCTACGGCGCATCCGGCAAGAGCGCTGCCGACCTGAAGGCGCTGTGGCGAAACCGGCGGACCAGCAATGCTCCTCTGGACAACAGCGGCGTATGGCGCTACCGCGAAATGATTCCCTTCCTGGACGACGAGGCGCACGCAGTGACGCTCCGGGAGGGCAACACTCCCCTGCTCCCGGCGCGGCGGGCGGCGGAATACGGCGGGCTCGACCGGCTGGAGTTCAAGCACCAGGGCTTCAACCCCACGGGGTCGTTCAAAGACAACGGCATGACCTGCGGCGTAGCGCAGGCGGTACGGCTGGGGCGGCCGAGAGTAGCGTGCGTCTCGACGGGAAATACGTCGGCTTCGATGGCGGCCTATGCGAGCGCGGCGGGCATCGAGCCGCTGATCTTCATTCCCAACGGAAATATAGCATACGGGAAATTGGCCCAAGCCCTGGAATACGGCGCGCGGACGTTCCAGGTGGACGCGAACTTCGATCAGATTCTGGCGCTGGTGCGCGTACTGGCCGAGAAAATTGGGATTTACCTGCTGAATTCGATCAATCCGTTCCGGATCGAAGGGCAGAAAACAATCGTGATCGAAATGTTGGATCAGCGTGACTGGGTCGCGCCGGATTGGATCGTGCTGCCGGGCGGGAACCTGGGCAACACGTCGGCCTTCGGGAAGGCGCTGAGGGAATTGCACGCGCTCGGCTTCATCGAGAAGATGCCGCGGGTGGCGGTGGTGCAGGCGGAGGGGTCCGCACCGTTCTATGACTTTATAAGAGAAGGTGGCGAGTTCCGGCCCATCGGGCACCCGGAGACCCTCGCGACGGCGATCAAGATCGGCGATCCCGTTTCCTGGCCGAAGGCGTTGCGCGTAATAGAGGATACGCGCGGCGTGGTGGAGAAGGTGACGGAGCAGGAGATCGCGGACGCGAAGGCGGTGATCGGGTTGTGCGGGATCGGATGCGAGCCGGCCTCGGCGGCGACGCTGGCGGGAATCAAGAAACTGCGAGCGGCGGGCGTGATGCGGGCGGATGAAGATGTGGTGGCGGTGCTGACCGGGCACGTGCTCAAGGACCCGGATTACATTTACAAATATCACACCGGACAACTCGAAACGCCGACTGGCGTGAAAATCGCGGCGAACTTCGGGAATAAGCCGCAAGTGGTTCCGAATGATGCGGATACAATTGCGCGGCTGATCGGGTAAACCCCCTCTTATGGGCTTGTTTTTGTAGCTTGTTGAAGGGTTGTTCGGGCGAAGTGGGCTACATCCGCGGAATCACTTCGCCGCGTATTCCTTCCACTCGGCAACCACAGCTTTCGCCGTCGTGCGAGCGGCAGAGCGCAGCCAGCCGGCTTTCCTTTTTTGCAGGTCCTTCAGAATACCGGCGGTCTGACTTTTGCTACCGAGATGAACATTCGCCGCCTCGACGCCCATGGCATTCAACAATTTCTCCTCATCGCGCGCCTTCGGCAAGTCCGAGATTTCGATTGGGTTCGAATCGGGCGAGAGCCGCCGGGTCAGCCATCTGCCGCCCACGGTTTGGAAGGGATCATGCGAACGCACCGCGGAATCGATGGCTTCGCGGTAGTACGACTGCCGGCTCCCCGTGCGCCCTGTTAACCACAGGCAAGCGGAAGGAAGCAGAGCTTTCATTTCACGCGCGATCCACCCGCCTTCCCACTGAGCGAGGGCTACGAACCGTTCCTGGCCGAGGCTCCCTATGCCGGCTTTTCTGCGGACTATTTTGCAATCGAGATCCGGGTCGGGAAGCGTTTTCCGAAGAGCCTCTTGTGCGTCCTGTGGAAGACCGCGCGGTGCAACGGGAAGGTGCGCCAGTTTCCCCCAAAAATCATCCGGGGGCTTGATTGCCTTAATCCCCAACTTTTCCATGTGCTGCTCCCGCTCAGCCAAAACGAACGGAGCGCCTCCGTTCCTGAGCGTCTTTGTGTATCCGTCCAGAATCGCGTCGCAGGAGTCCTTCACACTGATGGCGAGCTGCTCCGAATCCGCGATGATTTTCGCACTGGCCGCCAATCGCACCAGATCGTTGGTGTAGGGCAAGGGCCAACACTCATCGAAATCGTCGACACCCCAGCAAAGCCTGCCCTCGGCATCCCGCCACGTCCCGAAACTGCCCACATGCAGATCTCCCACCGCCAGGACTTTTGACGCGCCGCACAGATCGGTGCACAGGTCGGGCCACAGTTGGGCCCAACGGTAATAGGTGGCGCGAAAGAACAGAATAGGTTCTTCGCGCATCTGCTGGTGTTTGAAGCGGAGATCCGCCTCGACGACAGTCGAGCAACATTTCCGCATCCATTCCTCGTAACTGCTGGTAGCCTGCCGGGTGTTCACATTTCCTCCTGCCACGCGAGCAGTCCTGAGCTATTGCGATTTCTGCGCCACGAAGTGTAGCCAAACCACATACCTATGAACAGACAAAGCATGAGTCCTCCGGCGACAAGGGACGTGGCGAGACTGTCAGTGATTTTGAACAGCACAATAAAGAAGTCGCCGCACATTCCAAGAGCGAGCGGGGGAAGGGAGCAGAGAACCAGCAGGTGAGTGACCCGATAGAAACGCTCCGTTTCTTCGCCGTGCTCGGCTATGCGGTGGAAGGCCGCGGGGGTCATCAGCAGAATGGTGCTCACCATTATCAGGGCCAGGCTGGCGAGGTGCACATATTTGATCCAAAGCGGCAGATCAGTGAAGCTGCGCTGGAGAATGACGGTGAACTGGAACCCAAGCAGGGCCTGATTTCCAGGGATGATTACGCGGGCTTCGGTGAGCGCTTGACGAATCTTATCGTGGATAGAAGTGCGACCGGTTTCTTCCATTTTTTCGCTCTCCTTCGGTGTGCGCAAGATAGCTGGTCCGTACCAGAAAGCTCCCGCGAGAATGATTGTTGCGGCGGCGAATCCAATTCCAGCGGCAGCACCCGCAATTTGTTCGGCCGGAATGTAAACCGTGATGCCCAGGCCGAGGGCGAACGGGAATAGCGCCACGTCCATCACGCGAGTGCTGAATCGGAGTAAATCTAGGCGATCCTCCCCTTGCGCCGCCAGTTGGTGATATGCGCACGGCGCGATGAGAAGAGTGAGCACGATCAACATCAGCGCGAGAGCGGCGGTGTTGGCGCTTCTCAAAGTTGCAGGCAGACGCGCAAAGCCCTCCTGAAAATTGGAGCTAAATTCGAAACCGATCAGGACTTGCGCGCCGAGAACCAGCATTCGACTCTCATCCAGAGCGTCTTGAATTTTGTCTTTCAGTTGCGTCACGACGTCCTCAATCCGGCTGGGCCTAGCGGAACAGGGGCGCGCCGCCGGTTTATGACAGTTGTGTTACAAACCAACAAAAACCTGTGCAATACTGGTGCCACTTTCGATCTGGGCACATTCTTGCGGTCTCAGCGTGCGGAGCCGAGCGATGGAGGAGAAAGCCGCCATCAGTAACGCGGATGTTGCGGACAAGCTGATGAGCCTGGCCCAACTGTTGTCAGCGCAGAAAGAGAATCCGTTCAAGGTGAAGGCCTACCGGCGCGCGGCGAAGACGGTCAAGGCATTGTCCGAGAGCGTTGCCGAACTGGTAAGGGACGATGCCGACCTCACGGAATATTCCGGCATCGGCAAAGCGATCAGCGGCACAATTCGAGAGATAGTACAGAGCGGCACGACGGGGCAGCTTGAAGCGCTCCGGGCACAGGTGAGTCCCGAGATGGCCGCGATGAGCGCATATCCCCGGCTCGACCCCGCACGCGTTCTCCGGATATACAAGAAGCTGAAAATATCTTCCATAGCGGCACTCGAGGAGAGGCTTGCAAGCGGAGAAATCGCCCAAAGACTGGGTGCGCGCATGGACCAGCACGTCCGTGAAGCGCTGACTGAGCGGCATGAAATGCTTCTGTACGAAGCGGATAACCTTGTGGCCGCCGTGGAGGGATTTTTGCTCGCCAAATGTCCCGTAACCAGGGTGGAGGTCACCGGCGAGTATCGACGCAGAGTTGAGATCGTCGGAGAGATCTCATTCCTCGTCGAGACGGACGATTTTCCCGCTGTTGTTTTGAAACTTGAACGGTATGGCGGCAAGTCAGAACTTCTCAGCTCCGGCGAGAACAGCGCATTGTTCCGGCTCGCTTCCGGAATTCTTTTGAAGGTCGAGGCGGAGGCCGGGAACAACTGGGGCGCGGCACTGATCGTTTCCACGGGCTCCGACAATCACATACGAAAACTGGAAGCGGCGGGGGGACAGGTGGAAAACCTTGCGGCGTCCACCGAAGCGGCTGTCTACCGCAAATTCGGACTTAGTTTCATCGAACCCGAGCTTCGCGAGGGCGATGATGAGGTGGAGCTCGCACGGCGCGGAGAAATGCCTGCGCTGGTGATGGCGAAGGACATTCGCGGTGAACTGCACGCTCATTCCACGTCCAGCGACGGGGCCAACACCATTGAGCAAATGGCTCTCGCGGCGCGGAAGAAGGGCTACGAATACGCAGGCATTACAGATCATTCTCAAAGTTTGAAGATCGCGGGCGGTCTCTCTGAACAGGATCTCTGGAAGCAGATCCGTTACATCGACAAGCTGAATGAGAGGCTAAGCGGTATCCGCATTTTGAAGTCCGCGGAAGTGGATATCTTAGTGGACGGCTCGCTCGATTACCCGGATGAACTATTGAGAGAACTTGACTATACCGTCTGCTCGATTCACTCAAAGTTCAGCCTCGGGAAAGCGGAACAAACGGAGCGAATTCTCCGGGCTATGGACAATCGCTACTTCACGATCCTCGGCCACGCGACCGGCCGCCTGCTGCTGAAGCGTCCGGGTTACGAGATCGACGCGGGACGGGTCATCGAGCATGCGAGAAAGAACGGCTGCTTCTTCGAGATAAACTCAAGCCCGGACCGGTTGGATCTTTCGGCGGAAAATGCGCGCATGGCCCGTGGCGCGGGCGTGAAGATTGCCGTCACCACCGACGCGCACAGTATGGGCGAGTTCGACCTGATCCGATGCGGCATCGATCAGGCGCGGCGCGCCGGTCTATCAAAAGAGTCGATACTCAATTCTCGAAGTTGGCCGCAACTGCGGCAGCTATTTCAGCGGTAGACCGGCGCGGGAGTCCTACCATCCGATTCGTATACCAAGGCGAAATGTCCGCTCGTCAATTCCTTCCCGGCCGGTATTTGCAATGCCTAGCGCCTGCATGAACGTTCCGCTGCTCACGCTGTTGGTGGGGTTCGAATGATGCGGTGTATTCGCGATATTGAAACCTTCGGCGCTGAACTTCACCTGTACGCGCTCCATGATCTTGATTGTCCGATTCAGAC
>JAOAPQ010000321.1 GCA_025462965.1 Bryobacterales bacterium | reverse complement strand
CGGCACACGCAGGGATGCTACTTTGGCCTGGACGCGAGCGACTCCTTCACCAAGGCTGATTCCCTGGAGACGGGCGGTAACAGCGATATCGCGCTGCAGATCCTCACGGCGGACTTCCGTCTGGCCGGGTTCATTCTGGACGGTGGCCAGAGTGCCAAGCGTGGCGGTCTTCCCGGTGGAACTAACCAGCAGCGTATTGCGGATCGCATCGAGAGAGGCGCTGGTGTAAGGGGGAAAGCGAACCCGCAAGGTGTACGCCCGGTCGTTGCTAACCACCGGAGTGGTGGCAGGTTCGCCCTGGAAGATCGCGCTGGCATCCAACTCAAGTTCTTGAGGCGTAAATCCCGCTCGCGCGGCGACGGTCTGGTCCACATTGAAGACGAGAGCTGGCCCGCTTATGGTGTTCTCGATGCCATTCTTGACGTCCTTTACTCCATCGATGGTCTTGATGGCGGCGCCAATTTTGGGCCCCCAGACCTTGAGAAGCTCCATATTGGACGAGAACAGTTTGATCTCGATAGGGTCGGGAGAGCTGGAAAGATCGCCGATCTGGTCCTGCAGAATCTGGATGAAATCGGTATCGAGTTGCGGGAACTGCTTGTTGACCTTCTCGCGGACGTCGGCGATAACCTCTTCGCCGGACCGCGAGCGATCTTTTTTTAGCCTGACCGTGATATCGCCGGTGTTGGCTTCGGTGACCGTGGCCAGGCCGAGTTGCAGGCCCGTGCGGCGTGAAGTACTCTCGACCTCGGGCACCGTCCGAAGGAGTTTCTCGACTGAACCCACCACCTTGTTCGTGTCGGCCAGAGACGAGCCGGCCGGCATGAGGTAATCGAGGATGAACCCGCCCTCATCCATGGCAGGCAGTAGATCCGTGCCAAGCCCGGTATAGCAGAGATACGACCCGAGGATCAGTAATGCACAAGCCGAAACGAGGACGATAGGGTAAGCCAACGCCATCTTTAGCGCCCGCTCGTAGAGGCGCGTGAGTTTCCCCATGACGCCGGTGGTGGCGACCTCATCGTGCTTTGCCGCACCGCCGGGGCGTGAGCGAAGAAGCACATGGCTAAGAGCCGGTGTCCACGTGAGCGCAAGCGCCAGAGACGTAAGCAATGCGACGCCGACGGTCAGCGCCAGGGCGCGAAAAAATGTACCGGTGACGCCCGTAATGGTGATGAGCGGAAGAAAGACCACGATGGGCGTTACAGTGGAACCGATCAGCGGCACGCGGATTTCGCGAAGAGCGCTACGGATGGCTTCGGCGCGGCTCTGGCCGGAATCGCGGTGAAGGACGATGTTCTCCACGACCACGATGGCATCATCGATCACCAGCCCGACCGCCGCGGCGAGTCCGCCGAGAGTCATCAGGTTGAAGCTTTCGCCGAGCGCTCGCAGAGCGATGAACGTGACCGCGATGGTGGCAGGAATGACCAGGCCGGCCACAAGGGAGCTGCCCCAATCGCGCAGGAAGAGAACTAGAATAATCGCGGCCAAAACGAGGCCTATGAGGATGGCATCGCGAACGCTCTTGATCGCTTCGGAAACCAGTTCCGATTGGTCATAGAACGGCTTGACGGTGACGCCCGCAGGCAGCGTCTTGCTTAGGACGGCCATCTGCTGGTGCACCTGGTTGGCAACGGCGACCGTGTTGCTATCGGGCTGTCGATTGATGTTCAGGAGGACGGCGGGCTGGCCATCCGCCGTGACAATCGTATAGACGGGCTTAACGGAATCTTCGACGGTCCCGACATCGCCGATCCGGACGGGAACCCCACCCGGAGTGGTTCTCACGACGATGCCCGCGATCTCTTCCGGCGTCCGCGCCTGGCCGCTAACCAGTCCGAGCACAAGCTGGTGGTTGTTTTCGAAAAGGCCTGGTGAATCGATGAGGTTGCTCTTCGCTACCGCGTCGAGGATGCCCGGGATCGTGGTCTGGGTTTGTACCAGTTTGGCCGGATCGGGAGTGATCTGGAACTCGGGCTCCTGCCCGCCTTGAACGACAACCGTCGCGACGCCGGAGATACCATTGATCTGGGGTTTGATGTTGTAGGTGGCGAGCTCCCATAACCGGGTTTGCGGGACGCTGTTCGAGACCAGGCTGTAGCCCATGATCGGAAACGCCGCGAATGTCAGCCGGTTCGTCGTGACTTTGGCCGTCGCAGGCAGCGAACTTTGCACACGCGCAAGAGCCGCGTTCACCGTTTGCAGCGTCTGGAACATGTCGACATTCCAGTTGAAGAAGAGGTCGATCTCGGCGGAGCCGCGGCTGGTGATCGAGCGGACGTGGGAGAGTCCGGGCACACTGTTGACCGCTTCCTCGATCGGCCGCGTGATGGTGACCTGCATCTGGTCGATCGGCATGACGCCGTTATCGACGCCGACTACGATTCGCGGGAAGTTGGTGGACGGAAAGACCGCGACCGGAATTGCGAAGGCAAGGTAGATCCCGAACCCCACCAGCACGAGAATGATGAAGACCACCGGACGAAGATACCGGGCGGTCCAATGCTCGGACTCGATCGGCTCCTTCATTTCTTCTCGTCGTCCTTGTCCTTTTTGTCGTCCTTCTCGCCGCCCGCGACCTTTACCTTGGCTTTGTCCTCAAGTCCAAGTCCGCCGGAGACTATGACCTGGTCGCTTTCCTTCACACCGCTTAGCAGTTGCACACGATCGCCTTCGCGGATTCCGACTTCCACCTTTTGCTCGTGCGCCACTGAATCGGGGCCGACGATCATGACCTTCTCGCCGCCTTCCTCGAGATTCAGCAGGGCAGCGGCAGGTACCACGAGAGCGTCTCCTACCGTGGAAGCCGCGATCGCCACCTGCACGGTAACGCCCGGCTTGAGAACCTCCCCACGATTTGAGGCTTGTACCCAGACCTCGACCGTGGTGGTGCTGGGATCGACGGCCGGGCTTACCACAGTAACTTTGCCGGTGAGCTGTCCGCCGGGGCCGGTGATGGTCGCGGCCTTGCCGACACGGATAGCGGCCGCATCTTTCACGGGGACATTGGCGCGGGCGACGAGCTGCGAAATATCGACGATGGAAATAAGCGCTGCGCCTGCGTTGGCTATCTCCCCCGCAGAGACCGGCCGATCGGAAACTACGCCGTTGATCGGACTTCGGACCTCGGCATACGAGGCTTGTGCTTCAAGGCTTTGGTAATGCGCTTTGGCGGCGTCCACCTGCGCCTGCGCGCCCTTTACCGTTTCTGGCCGGGCGACAGTCTGGAGCGATTGCAGGTGGCGTTGCGCCGTTTCGGCCTGGCTTTGGGCTTGCACCAGGGCGACCTTGGCGTCATCGGCGAGCTTCTGCGCGAGCGCGCCTTCCTTCACCAGGGCCACCCGGTTCTCATAGACTTTCTGCGCGGCGGTGAGAGCCTCCCGCGCGGATTGGACATCGGACTGGGCCTTCGTGAGATCGTCCGGCATGGTGGCGCCGGTTGTCGTTTGAAACGTCGCCTGCGCCTGGTTGTATAAACTCTTGCTCTCCAGGGCGGCTGCGGCGAGATCGCGATCCTCGAGAACGGCGACAACCTGCCCCAGGCTGACATGATCGCCGCGGTTCACCAGGAACCGGCGCACGGGCGCGCTGATCTTTGGCATGACGTTGGCCTGATTGATTGGGAACAGGACCGCCTCAGCCGTAACCAGCTGATGGATCGCCTCACGCTTCACGGGCGCGACTTCAACCGGAAAAACCGGTTCCGCTTCGCCACCCTTCGCAGTGTCTTTTGGTTTGCCGGAGCAAGCGATCAGGATCGCGAGACACGCGGCTGTGAGGTACACGTGAATCTTCGACATGTTTTAGAGGTTTCCTGTCCGGTCTTGCATCCCCGCCGGCGCGACGCGGTATCTCACCAAGCCATCATCATAAGCTCCGCGAGCCAGTGCCGCGGTGGATTGCCCGTCCACCACCTGCAGCGCGATCGCTTCTCCAGCCCGGTAGCGAAGCAGAGTGAGATGCAAGCTTTCGACCGCGAGATCCGAGGAGGAACGCAGAGACTGCACTTGCGCGAGCGGCGAGGGGGTTTGGGCTCCGGCGCTCAGTGTCAGCAGGAGCAGGAGAGGCGCTGTGAAAGTCGGCCGTGTGGACACGTGGACATACTACTTCATCAAGGGAGACTGAAGAAATGCTGAAAAGGGAGGAGCTACCCAACCGCCTGCCTTTTGGAGCACCAGGACCAGGTGGCCGAACAAATGCACGCTTCCACCGTACACTATCTACGTAGCGTGCAAATTCTGGTTGTGGAAGACGAAAAGCGAATGGCCGCTCTGTTAGAGCAAGGGCTTAGCGAGGAAGGCCATCAGGCCGTCGTGGCGCGCGATGGGCAGGAAGGGTTGTCGATTGCCCAATCCTTTCCGTTCGACTTGATCATACTGGATGTCACTCTTCCACGAATGGACGGGCTGACCATGGCCCGGCGCTTGCGCGAGGCCGCGAACCGCACCCCTGTGCTCATGTTAACGGCGCGCGACAGCATCGGGGACGTAGTGAAAGGACTCGATTCCGGCGCGGACGACTATCTGACAAAACCGTTTTCGTTCGAGGTCTTGCTGGCCCGCGTGCGAGCGCTGGGGCGGCGCGGCCCGATCGCGCAGCCCGTCTGCTACCAGTTCGCGGACCTGCGGCTCGACACGAGTACGCGCGAGGTGACCCGAAACGGCCATGTGCTGCATCTGACACCCCGGGAACACAGCCTGCTGGAATTACTAATCCGGAACGCCGGGCGAGTCGTGAGCCGCGACCGCATCCTGAACACGGTCTGGGGATTCGATACCGACGTGGCCGAGAACACAGTGGAGGCGTTTGTTCGGCTCCTTCGAAATAAAGTGGATCTCCCGTTCGACTTGAAGCTGATTCACACGATCCGGGGCGTCGGTTACTCGTTACGCCTGCCGTCGACATGAGAAGAAGATCCATCCGGTTCCGTTTGACGGTGTGGTATTCGCTCGTGCTCACAGCGGGGCTGATCCTGTTCGCGATGGCGATCTGGCTCTCAATGAAGCACAGCCTGATGGCGGACATTGATGAAGCCCTTGCCGCCCGCGCGAACGGGATCGGAGCTTTCTTGCATCGGGAACTCGTCGTGGAGAGGGCGAAGAATGTCCGGGAGGAGCTGGAGGAGTTCGCAGGCGCATTGCCCCGGGGAACAGCTGTTCAGATCCGCGACCCTAACCAAAAAGTTTTGTTGGCTCTGGAGCCGGGGTTCCCATTTCCAGTGACGGCAATCCCGCAAGGCCGTGTTATCCAGTTGACATGGCGCGGGCACGACTACCGCGCGCTGGTCGAGCAGACTGAACGGGGCGGACAGCTGTTCGATATCGGCGTAGCGACGTCACTGGATGCCGCTGAATCTCTGCTGAACCGCTTGCTGTGGCTGCTGATGGGTTGTATCCCGCCGGTGATTCTTGCCGCTTCCGCGGGCGGCAATTGGCTCAGCCGCCGGGCGCTGAAACCGGTGGATGAGATTACGGAGGCGGCGCGCTCCGTGGGGATCGGGAATCTGTCGGAGCGTCTGAAGGTGCCGGGCACAGGAGATGAACTGGAGCGCCTCGCGGAAACGTGGAACGGCATGCTTGCGCGGCTGGAGGCGGCAGTTAAGCGTCTTTCGCGGTTCACCGCGGACGCATCGCATGAGCTGCGGACGCCGTTAGCGGTGATTCAGACGACGGCGGAGGTTGCGTCGCGGCGGGCACGGTCCCCGGAAGGCTACCGGGATGCGCTGGGGAACATCGTCGCTGAAACGCAGCGCATGACACACCTTGTGGAAGACCTGCTGTTTCTGGCGCGGTGCGACTCGGAATCCGCCGAGATGCCCATGGAACTGCTGGATTTGGGCTCGGTAGTGGAGGAGGCGTGTTGCCAGGCGCGATCCCTCGGGGAGGCGCGCGCGATCGTGATTGAATCGGACGGAGTGGCGGGTGCCGCTGTTCCTGTGATGGGAAATTGCCTGGCGATCCGGCAGTTGTTGATCGTGCTGCTGGACAACGCGATCAAATACTCGCCTGAAGGGGCGGCCGTTCAGGTAACGCTACGGGACGAGAGGGTAAACGCCGTGGTAGAAGTTGTGGATCGGGGGAGCGGAATTCCGGAGAGCGATATGCCGCATATCTTCGAGCGCTTCTACCGCGCACGCCAGAACGGGTCGGAAGCGATCGCAGGTCACGGGCTGGGGCTTTCGCTGGCTGATGCGATCGCGAAACGCCATGGCGCCCGGATCGAAGTGACAAGCGAACCGGAACAGGGGTCTACGTTCCGGCTGGTATTTGGGCGGGAATAGCGGGTATCCAGCTGCCCTATATTCAGAATGGTACGTCATCGTCGGTAATGCCCTGCCCGAAATCGTCGGCTGGCGCGTGCTGCTGCGGCGCCTGCGTCCGTTGCGCGCTGCGAGGCATGGAAACCGGACCGCGTTCCTGCGAGAATTCGCCGGCGCTGCTCCCAGCGCCACCCTGGGCGCCGCGACCACCCAGCAGGATCACATCCTCCGCCACTACGTCGGTCGCGTACACCTTCTTACCGTCCTTATCCTCGTAGCTGCGCGTGTGCAAACGGCCTTCCACGTAGACCTGGGTGCCTTTGAGAAGGTAAGGCGCGACATTCTCGCCTCGCCAGAACGTGATATTGCTCCAGTCCGTTTCTTCCTTCCACTCGCCGGAGTCTTTATCTTTCCAGCGGCGGCTGGTGGCGACGGAAAACTTGGTCACGCCGGTGCCGCCGGGCGTAAACTTGGTCTCCGCGTCACGGCCCAGGTGGCCGACCAAAATCACTTTATTCACGCTTCGCGAAGCCATATACTCCGAACTGTATCACAGGCTCGCGGCGTCAAAACCTATTACTTCGCGCAGGCGGAAGTAGAGATCGCCCTCACGAACCGTTCGCGTTTGGCGCTGTCCTGGATTTGGACGGATTGCTGCATCAGGCCGCATGCTTCGGCCTTGCGGACTTCGCCTGGCGTGGCGGCCAGGATCGATTGGCTAAGCCAGAACTGGGCTTCGCGATCGGATTGGTCGAGGGCAAGCAATGCGCGGAATTCGGTTTCAGCCAAATCGAATTTGCTTTCACCGAGATATACGGCGGCGAGGTTGAATCGCGCCCTGGTGTTCTGGGGCGACCACTCGAGCGCGCGCCGGTAGGCGGACACGGCGGCTTCGGAATCCTTGCGGTCCTCGGCTTGCAGACCGTGTCGAACATAGGCGGCAGCCATATGGCCGCGCACGTCGGCCGAGCCCGAAGGCACCAGGTATACAGGGCGCGCGGCGGAATCGAGTGCTTTGAGGTCCTCGAGTGATGATGCCGTTCGCAGCCGGCATTCCAGGACTTGGATTGCATACTCCTGTTTCGGGAACAGCGGGGTGACGCCGGCAACCGCCTTTTCCACGCCGGCAGGATCGGCTGAGCATTCGCCAGAGGCGGCATTGGTGAGCGCTTTCCATGCGGCGATGTCGGGGTTGCGCTGGACAGCGGCCGCATCCAACTCACGTATCGCTGCAGGGTACTCGTGACGACGCTCGAAAAGGACAGCCCGGTAGAAGTGGGCTTGATCGGGTGCCGCGGCTTTGATCGCGGCTTCGAGATCGGGGAGGGACTCGCGGAGGCGAGAACGCAAGAATAGAGACAAGGCATCATCCGGACGCGCTGCGATTGCGGCATCCAGATTGGGGATCGCGGCCTCGAAGTCACCTGCCATCGCCTGCGCATAAGCCAGCTGGGCCGGGAGTTCGCCGGGCGCCAACTTCGGCCCCAGCCATTCGACCAGCGATCTTGCGTGGATGGGCCATGAAGCGGAGGCTTCACCAAACGCCAGGGAGGCGTCGCGCCATCGATGGGAGTCGAGCGCATAAATGCCGGTTACCCAGGCATTCCATGAGGTTCCGTCGACATGGTGAAAGGCTGCCTCGGCCTGTATGAGCTCGTGCTTGCGGAGAGCCACCCAGCCAAGCCAGAGGTGGGCGGCGCTACCGACCGCGTTGCAAGTCCGTGTATCGCCAAAGCCTGGCTTAAGACAATTGAGGGTCGGAATAAGAGTGTAGAGATCCTGCGCGGCTTCTGCGGGCAGAGATGCATGCGCGGTGGATTTGAGCATCGCGATCATCGCACAGATTTTCAGCAGCGCGGCGGAGTCATTCCGGCCATCGCCGCGAGCGGAATTCAGCGCGGCGGCCGATTTGGCAAGCGCAGCGGGATCCCCGGTAAGAGCGGCGTCGAGGAATTCGCAGTAGGATTGTCGGGCCTGGAGGATGGGGCGGAAGGGTTTCGGGACCGCTTTATGGGCGTCCTGCTGGGTTTCGATGCAAATGCGGAGGTCGGCGGAAATCGGGATGGAGGAAGAGGACTCCACCTTCTCAAATGCCTGGCGCGCGGCGGCTACGGCGGGAGTTTCCTTGTCTTTCCCGAACGCGAGGACAGGCAGGATAACCAGGACGATGCTACTTTTGTTTCGCAATGATCTTGTCTCTTATCTTGTTGTAAGTCGCTTGCGGGACGATCTTCTTCGAAACCAGCTGGGCCTTATTCGCGTAAGGACGCCGGCGACGATCTTCTTCGAGTACGCGTCGCCAATGCCCGGGATCGCCTGCAATTGTTCGAGGCTGGCGCTGTTGATATCCACCAGGTCGCCGGCGGGTGCGGACTGCTTGGCCGGAGAAACGGCTTTTCCGGCTTTTGTCTGAGCGAAGACGTTGAGTGAAAGGCAGAGAAGCAGGAACAGTTTCGCGACGGTCATTCTGCAATTTTAATCCGGTATGATCTTCTTGTGAGCCGGGAATAAACACCGGGGGTTCCTAGTCTTGCAAGAGGGGAGTCTCACTATTCGGCGGTCGATTCACAGTCTGATGCTGTTCACCGCTCTTTGGGCGGCGTCCTTGTTCGCGCCCGCGGCGCGCGCGCAGACCACAGCGAAGAGTCCTTTCGTAGGAAGCACAGTGTGCAAGGGCTGCCACCCCGATGTGACGCTCAACTTCTACAAGAACGCTCATTTCAAGAGTGTTGCCGCCGGGACGGAAGCGCCGGAGCGAACGGGCTGCGAAGGCTGTCACGGCCCCGCCCGGGCGCACGTGGAGAGCATGGGGAACAAGTCGCTGATCCGGGCGTTTTCGGTGATGCCGAAAAAACAGGTCCTGGAAACGTGTCTGACATGCCATTCGAAGGATATGGCGAAGGCCAACATCCAGCGATCGCAGCACACGCAGGCAGAAGTGGTTTGCACGAACTGCCACTCCGTCCATAAAGCGCAGACGCCGAAATTTTTGCTCGCGAAGCAGCAAAACGAGCTCTGCTATACGTGCCACACTTCCATCCGGGCGCAATTCTCCATGCCGTTCAAACACCGGGTGAACGAAGGGGTTATGCAGTGCTCGGATTGTCACAATCCGCACGGGACTTTCGCGGCGGATTGGCGCATGGGCGCGCGGCCGCGCATGGTGGACCAGCGCTTGGGCAACGAGGAGCCGTGCCTGCGATGCCACAGCGATAAGCGCGGGCCGTTTGTTTTCGAACATGCCGTGGTGCGGGTCGAAGGTTGCGAGACGTGCCACAATCCCCACGGCTCGATGAACGCCAAACTTCTACGGCGTCCGGTGGTATTCACCCTGTGCCTGGAGTGCCATAACGGCGCGGGGAACGGAACCTTCGGCCCGACCAACGGCGCTGTCATCATTCAGACCAGTTCGCACAACATGCTCGATCCCAAATACCAGCGCTGCACAACGTGCCACGTTTGGATTCACGGATCGAATAGCGACCCGAATTTCTTGAGATGAGACGCTTCTCCACACTCGCGCTCCTCACGCTGCGATTGGCCGCGCAGCAGCCCGTAGCTCCCACTCCGGAAACGGTAGGCAACCCGGTACGGGGCGAAGATCACGGCGGCTACAACGTGGTGCAGTCGTGGGAACTCGGCTATCGATTTAGCGAGGTGGGCGGAAACAAGGGCGAGTATCGCAGCGACGTGAATTATGGGAACGGCATCCGGCTGCTGGGCAGCAGCCTGACCGTAAACTCCAAGAACGGGCACGGGCACTATTTCGACGAGCTGATTCTGACGACACAGGGACTGGGGAACGACCCATATGAATCGGCGATCCTGCGCGTTCAGAAGAACAAAATCTATCACTACGACATGATGTGGCGACAGAATGACTACTTCAATCCGGGCCTGGTGGTGGCGAATGGATACCACCTGTTTAACACGACATACCGCTGGCAAAACCATGATCTGACGATCTTCCCGCAGGGCAAGTACAGGGTGTATCTGGGTTACAACCGCACAACTCAGGGCGGTCCGGCGCTTTCGAGCCAACAGTTCTTCGATTCGCGCGGGGACGTGGTCCCGGTGTTCTCGCCAATCAAGCAGGAATTCAATGCGTACAAGTTAGGCGGCGAAGTTGAGTTCCACAACTGGCATTTGAATGTACTGCGGCGATGGGAGTTTTACAAGCAGGACACCCCGTTCTTCATCAACGGGACAACTTCAGCGGGGACGCCGGGATCGTTAACAACTTTGACAAACTTCAACAAGGTCCAGCCCTACCATGGCTCTACCCCCGGTTGGCTGGTGAACCTGCAGACGCAGAGGCGTTGGTTTGCATTTAACGGACGATTCACTTACGCGAACGGCAACAGGAATTTCATTCAAAATGAACTGGCCCTGGGCATGGATCGCTTCGGCACGAATCAGAATCGCCAGGTGATCGTCACTGGCGACGCGAGCCGCCCGGTCATTACCGGGGACGCGGCGCTGAGTATCTTCGCAACAAGCAAGCTGACGATCGTGAACAACTCCTCGATTTCAAATATCCGCATTTCGGGGAACAACATGTTCGAGCAGATCGACTTCGCCACGCTGAGCGCCCAGACGCTGAATTTTCAGTACCTGGCTATCCGGCTGTTTACCAACTCCACCGACG
>JAOAPQ010000303.1 GCA_025462965.1 Bryobacterales bacterium | reverse complement strand
ACATCACCCATGAGTAGTTACCCTTGAAGTCGCGCTTCTGCGGACGCGGCGTGGTGGTCTGGTTCCAGGGATGATTTCTGTCAACCGGATTGCCCAAAGGATCCCGCTTGACGAACATCTCCTCGTTTTCCCATCCGTCGTAATAGGAGCTTCCCAGCAGAATGCGAATACCAAGATTAATATCCACCAGGCTGGTTGTCACCAACTCGCCATCCACTACTACACCCGGAGTAACATACATGGCTTTGCCCCACTTATCCATGTTCTGGTAGGTGTAGTCGCAGACATCCGGGTTCTGGAATGATCCCCAGCAACCCAACAGAATCCGGCGCTGGCCGACTTTCTCGTATCCCGGCAATGCTTCATAGAAGAAGTCGAACAGGTCGTCATGCAGCGGCACGACTTTCTTCATGAACTCGACATACTTCATTAGCCGAACCATATAGTCCGTAAATAGCTGCACTGTCGGAACCGTGCCCACGCCGCCCGGATAAAGCGTCGAGGGATGTACGTGACGTCCTTCCATCAGGCAGAACATCTCGCGAGTCATGCGGCTCATCTGCAAAGTCTCGAGATAGAATCCGCCCGTGAACGGATTCAACGCGCGCATGATGTCGGCGATCGTCTTGTAACCATGCTGATCCGCGTGAGGCGACGCCTTCGTCTCCGCCTTGGCCAGCACGCCCGGGTTCGTCTCCTTCACCATCTGTTCGCAAAAGTCGACGCCCACCAAGTTGTCCTGGTATAGATTGTGATCGAACATGTACTCGGCTGCTTCGCCGAGATTGGTGATCCACTCGGCCATGTTCGGCGGACGGACCCCAAAAGCCATGTTCTGCGCATAGCAAGCGCAGGTCGCGTGATTATCCCCGCAAATGCCGCAGATGCGGCTCGTGATGAAATGTGCGTCTCGCGGGTCTTTGCCCTTCATGAAGATGCTGTAGCCGCGAAAGATGGAAGAGGTGCTGTGACACTCGGCTACCTGGCGATTCTCGAAATCGATTTTGGTGTAAATACCCAGGCTGCCGACGATCCGTGTAATTGGATCCCAATTCATCTCGACCAGGCGGCGTTGCGAACTATCTTTGGAAACAACTGGTTCTATGACTGTAGCCATGGACTAATAAACTCCTATATGCTGCCTTTACCGGCTAATAGGCACGCGGCCTGTACCCGGTAGTAAGCCGGGGACCGGTGTGCCGCCACTTTGGTTCTTTGTTGACCGTGTGATTGGTTATGGTCCGGAGCGATCGGATAGCCGCCCCGTACACACCGATCGCAGCGGCTGAGAGTCTCGCTCCGGGCGGCTCATCCATGAAGGGCATGAACTTATCCGGAAAGCCAGGCATTGTGCATCCAATGCAGATGCCGCCCACGTTTGGGCATCCGCCAATCCCCGCCATCCACCCTCGCTTCGGGACGTTGCAGTTGACCACCGGTCCCCAGCACCCGACTTTGACCAGGCACTTCGGCGAATTGTAATCCTCGGCGAAATCGCCCTGTTCGTAGTAGGCTGCCCGATCGCATCCCTCGTGAACGGTAGCGCCGAATAGCCATTTAGGACGTAACTGGTCATCGAGCGGAATCATCGGCGCAAGACCCGCAAGCTGGTACAGCAGATAGAGCAGCGTCTCCATGAAGTTATCCGGTTGCACCGGACACCCCGGTACGTTAACTATCGGTAACCCGGCCTTGGATTTAAAGTTCCAGCCAAGATAGTCGGCGAGACCCATGCAACCCGTAGGATTGCCCTCCATCGCATGAATACCGCCGTAGGTAGCGCACGTACCGGCACCTACGATGGCTGTGGCCTTTGGCGCGAGACGATCAATCCATTCGCAAGTGGTAATGGGCTGCCCTGTGTCGGGGTTGTTACCCAGCGCGGCCCAGTAACCTTCTTTCTTGATCTTCTCGTTCGGAATCGACCCCTCTACAACCAGGACGAAAGGTTCGAGCTTGCCTTCCCAGGCTCGATACCAGTACTTCATGAAATCGTCACCAACTTCATACGCGAGTACCGGGTTGTGTAAATGGACTTTCGGGAGTCCCGGGATCGCTCCCAGTAGGACATCCTCCACGCTTGGCTGAGTCGCGGCTGTGATGGAGATCGTATCGCCATCGCATCCAAGACCTGCCGTAATCCAGAGAACGTGAACTTCTTTTACATCCGGCGGCCTTTGAGTGGAGCGGCCATATGGAGCGACTTCTGCCTGCATGGGCACTTTACCTCTCCGCTCAAAATTCTCCGTTTTCAAAAAGATGAAGTCAAGGCTAATAAGTGTCCGAAAATACACGTCCCGAAGGACTTTTTAGCAAATTCGCGGAAGTTGTTCCGAAAACGGCAAATCGAGGATTCTCGATCCCCCAATTTCGGTTTTCAACAATGCCATCGCAGGATGCTCGGCAACTACATGGCCGATTACGACTGAATCGCGGCCTTCCCGTACGCGGCGCATAGCGGCAAGCAC
Source organism: Bryobacterales bacterium (assembly GCA_025462965.1). Taxonomy (GTDB): domain Bacteria; phylum Acidobacteriota; class Terriglobia; order Bryobacterales; family Bryobacteraceae; genus JALYXI01. The sequence continues at coordinate 2,323 of JAOAPQ010000303.1, read as the reverse complement.
GGCATCGGCGCTCGATTCGGCGACCATCGCCACAAGCTTGCCTTCGTTCGCAACAAATAGCGGGTCGAGACCCAGAATCTCACACGCGCCCTTCACGTCCTCCCGTACGGGAATGCTGTTGGCGTACACTTCGATGCCGGCGTTCGAGGTCGAGGAGATCTCGCACAGCGAGGTTGCGAGGCCGCCGCGTGTAGGGTCGCGTAACACATGCACCTCCCCCGCCTGAGTCATCGCGTGAACCAGCGCGTACAGCGGAGCCGTATCGGACATGATGGCACTTTCAAACTCCAGGCCTTCGCGGGTCGAGAAGACTGCCATGCCGTGATCGCCGATAGACCCACTGAGGATAATCACGTCCCCCGGCTTAGCGTTAGATGCCGAGATCGAGAGGCCTGCGGGTACCAGCCCAACGCCGGAAGTCGTGATGAAGAGCTTGTCGGCCGATCCGCGGTTCACCACCTTTGTATCGCCCGTGACAATCGCGACGCCCGCCGTCCGCGCCGCCTCCGCCATGGAGTGCGTTACTTGCGTCAGCTCTTCTATTGAAAAACCTTCCTCCATGATGAACGCCGCGGAAAGGTACAGGGGTTTGGCGCCGCTCATGGCCAGGTCGTTGACCGTGCCGTACACCGCCAGCTTGCCAATATCTCCGCCAGGGAAGAACAGCGGGGTTACCACGAACGAATCGGTCGTAAACGCGATGCGCGCTCCGTCCATCTCTAACACCGCTTGATCGTCCAGCTTGCGCAGCGTTGGATTATCGAACGCAGGTAGAAACAGGTCGTGGATCAGTTGAGATGTCAGCCGCCCTCCGCTGCCGTGCCCTAAGACGACAGTCTTGTGGTGTGTAACCGGCAACGGGCATGAGAGCGCGAACTCTTTATCTATCAAATCGTGTCTTCCTCGCCTAACAGAACATGCACCATGTCCCACAGAATATGCAGAAGCGTTGTGTGCACCTCTTGAATGCGATGGATGCTGAATGACGGCACGGTGAGGCAGTACTCTGCCGTATCCTTCGTGCGGCCGCCGTCCTTGCCTGAGAATCCAATGGTCAGCATCCCCATCTCTCGAGCGACCTGCAGGCCATAGTTTACGTTCGCCGACATGCCGCTGGTGGAGATCCCGAGCGCCACATCGCCGGGTGCGGCGAAAAGCCGGAGCTGCTCCGAAAAGGTGTGGGAAAAATCGGAGTCGTTACTGATCGCGGTAAGTAGAACAGTATCATTGGTGAGCGCAAAGGCGGGAAACGCTTTGCGCTTCTCGATGATCGGATGAACGAACTCGACTGCGACGTGCATCGCGTCGCAGGAACTTCCGCCGTTGCCCATCACAAACAGCTTGTGCCCTTCCGCGAGCGCCTTCGCCAGCCGCGCGCAGACTTGTTCGATAACACCCGCGTTCGCCTCGAAGAACTTTTCTTTCATCTCGGCGCTCTCGCGGCATTTCCGCAGAACGGCCTCTTTGAACTGAGCGGACGACAAACCAGCCCCTACCGTGGACATTACACCGTCGCTTCCAGCGGCTGAATGGCCACTAAATGGCGGCCATAGTTATAGTACGCGGCGCATGCTCCCTCCGCCGAAACCATGGTCGCCCCGAGCGGTGTCTGCGGTGTGCATTGCGTGCCGAAGGCAGGGCAATCAACTGGTTTTTTCAAACCGCGCAGCACCTGGCCGCTGATGCAGATTTCCGGCTCCTGCGTGCGAATATTCTCGATTTCGAAGATGCGCTCGGCATCATGGTCGCGGAACTCGTAATTCAAACGGTACCCGCTTTTCGCGATAATTCCGATGCCGCGCCAGCTCCGGTCACACACTCTGAACACGCGGCTGATCATTTTTTGGGCTTCCAGATTACCCTCGCGCGTGACCGCCCGCGCGTACTGGTTCTCGACTTCCGCGCGTTCCTGTTCAAGTTGCCGTACGGTCATCAAAGTGCCTTCCAGCAGATCGATCGGCTCGAACCCGGTAATCACGATCGGTACTTTGTAGCGCGCCGCAATGGGTTCGTACTCGCGGTACCCGACGATCGCGCATACATGCCCGGGCCCGAGGAAGCCCTGGACGCGGTTCATGGGCGACTGTAGAATGCCCGTGATCGAGGGCGGTACCATCACATGCGAAACCAGAATCGAAAAGTTCGCGATGCCTTGCGCCTTGGCCTGCCATACCGACATCGCATTCGCGGGCGCTGTAGTTTCGAATCCTATGGCGAAGAAAACCACCTTCTTGTCCGGATTGGCTCGCGCAATTTTCAGGCAATCGAGAGGAGAGTAGACAATCCGCACATTCGCCCCTTCCGCCTTGACCTGAAACAGGTC
>JAOAPQ010000299.1 GCA_025462965.1 Bryobacterales bacterium | reverse complement strand
CGTGACGCGGTTCTCGCCGAGGTCGAGGTGCGTACGGGTGACGCCCCGGGGGACCTGATCCGCGACCCACGCATTCCACTCGGCGGCCGTCGTGACGACTCGGGAACCGGGTTTCAGGCGATTGCTTTCAATGAGCGCCAGCTTATGGTCGAGGCTTGGAGCGGCCAGCAAAAAGACAAGGGCGGCGGCGCGGATCACGGTTGAGGAGCTAACGCCCGGCCCCGTAGCGCCTCGACCAAGCCCCTCCATTTGCGAAGCACGAGTTCGATCAGGTTCAGAAGGATCGCCAAGCCGAGCAGACCCGGCCAGAGTTGCAAACTGCCGGGGACGAAGCGGCCGCCCGAATCGAAGATCTGGGCCGCATCGGCTGCGCTGAGGTTCGGGTAGAACCGTCCGCCCGTGCTTTGCGCGATCTGTTTCAGCAGGAAATCGTTCGTACCGTAGTCGAGAAGCTCGGTTTCCTGGCGGTAGAGGCCGACTTCGGGAAACGCGCGGCTCTCCTCAACGGGCCGGATACGGAACAGCCCTTCATTCGTCCCAACCGGGATGGAGGCGCGATAGCTGCCGGTCGCGAGTTTCACAACCCTCATCGCCTTCCGGAAATTGTTCGGACCGAGTATGAAGATGTCGGGGACTTTGGCGGGATCGTCGACATGCTGGCCCAGGCGGTACTCGACCACGATCTCGCCAGAGGCATCATCGTACCCGGCGGTTGCTTCGGTCATGGGCGCGTGGGGCAGAAGGTCGTGAAAGACGTTAGTCCAGAATTTGTCGTAACCGGGCCAAGTGACCCAGGCTGAAGCCCAGCGGCTCTTCGCGTCCGAAGCGAACACGGCGGCGCGTCCGAGGCCGTACTGCCACCGGACGAACAATGGATCCTTCTTCTCGGCCGTCTGCTGATCGATGTTGAGCACCTCGTTCGCGCTGGGCTTGGTCACGAAGCGAACGTACCCCTGCAGGGGAGGAGCCGCATCCATGCCGACGCCTTCAAGCAGTTCGGCCTTCTGGACGATCCCGACCTTGGTGGCTTTCTCAACGGCCGTGGTGCCGGTGTGCTCCTGGACGTCTTTGAGTAGGATTTGTTCGAGGCCGGAGGGATCGTTCAGGAAGTAAGATTTACCTTTCGCGAAGGAAGCAACTTTTTCCAGGTAAGCGCGATTGACATCCTGACCCAGCCCGACCGTAGAGATGGTAACGCGATTGGCGGCGGCTTCGCGCGAGAGGCCCATGCTATCGCCCTCCTCCGAAATACCGTCAGTGAGCAGCACAATGTGCTTGTAGACGGCGTTCACGCTCACGACCTTGTGATAGGCCTCGGTGAGCGCGGGCGCTATCTGGGTTCCGCCATCCGGCGTGATGCCGCCGATCAGGCGCTCGATCAGCGTCTTGTCTTCCGCTTTGCGTATGGGCACGGCCCACTGGAACGAGTTGTCGAAAATCAGGACGCCGACGGTGTCCACAGGGCGGAGGTTATTAACGACCCCAATGGAAGCCATGCGGGCAAGCTCCATTTTCTTCCCTTCCATGGAGGACGACTTATCGATGATGAGAACTACGCAGGTGCCCTCAGGGGACCGGGGCGGCGCGAGTTTCGCGGGGAACGCGCGTTCCAGGGGATCCTCGGGCGTGCCGGGCTTCTTCTCGACGTACATGTTCCTCTCGCCAGCGATCCAAAGCACTCCGCCACCCTGTTGCTCGAACTTCTCGATGCGTATCTTATCCGCAGCGGGCACGTTTTCCATGTCCCAGTTATTGAAGACAAGCATCTGGTAATCGTCGAGTTTAGCGGGCAGGTTTTGGGGCGTCTGCTGGACGTCGAATTGGTTGGCGGCCAGGACCTGCATCAGATGGGTCTCGGAACCCGCGGGGTCTTGCGAGAGAACAAGGACGTGAGGACGGCGCACGGTGACGGCTTGTTCGAAGCGGGTATCGCCGAGCCCGGGGGCGGTGATAGTTCCTGCCAGATCGACGGCTCCGACCGCAGTGAGGCTGGTGCGGACCCGAAACCGATTTGGACCGGGTTCGAGCTCTACCGTGCTGACGCCGAGCTTCCTGCCTTCGGCGGAAATTTCGACAGTGGCGGATGTTTTGCGCGGCGCCGTGACGGTGAGATCAATGGGGAACCGCTCGCCGCTGAAGACCTGGGCCGGGAATGATACGGATTCGGCGCGCAGGTTCGGATTCGGCCGGCCGGCCATGGCGAATGTGTCCACCGGGATGCCGAGCTGTTGTGCCTGCCAGGTGGCCCGCGTCACAGTGCCAAGATTTTCGTGGCCGTCGGAAATGAGCGCGACGCGATGGACCATTCCCGAAGGCAAGCCGGCGATAGCGTCGCGAATAGCGTTTTCCAGATTCGTGCCGTGGCCGGCGTCGCCTCGGGTGGCTGCGATTGTCCAGGATTTTGCGTGCTCGGCGAGGCTGGGGTTGCGGGTGGAGCGGGCGAAGGGAATGACCTGGAGGACGTTCGTGCCGCGCTTTTTCTCCATTCCGTTGAGCAGCGCGGAAGCATTGGCGAGGTCGCGCGGCGAAACGCTAGCGGAAGTATCAACCAGCGCGGCTACGGCGACCTTGGAATCGTTGAAGTTCAGGCGCGGCTCGGAAAGCGCCGCGACCACCGCTGCCAGTCCGATGGCTTTGAGAAGCAGCGCGCCGCGCCGCGCCGAGGAGCGCCATTCCCAGGCGGCCCACGCGAGAGGCGCGATGGCCAGCAGAAGCACCCAGGCGCGGGCGAAGATCATGACGCCTTCCTTAGAGATATAGGCCACTTCAACAGGTTTCGCGCTTTGCCCATTATGCGAGTAAAGCGGCCGTAGAGCAGCCATTCGAGCAGCAAGCCCGCGCCCCCCAGAATCGCAAAGATCTGCCAGAGATCGTGCGAACTGGCGGCATTTTCGCGAAAAGTCGGCAGGCCATAACGGGTGCCCCCGGGCGGCTGCCAGCGCGTCTCCCCGAGCTCGGGGAGGCTGAGAGAGTAGACGGACTCATGGTCGCCCACGGTGACGCGGGCGGTGCCCGGCGCGCCCGAGAAGAAATGTAATGAACGGCCCTGGAGTGTGAACGGAACGGGCGAGCCATCCTCCCGCGAAACGTGAACCTTCTCGGGAGAGATCTGGGTGTCGAGAGCAATGTTCACGGTGCCAATGGATTGGGCACTGATCTCTTTCGCACGGAACGTGTCCGGGGCGATCCAATGGAGGATATTCGCGAACAGTAGAGGAGTCGCGAGTTCATAACGCATACCGGACAGCGCGGGGTGGAAGCCGAGCACGACCGTCTTTTTGGCGCCCGGCCGCGCGACGATGATCGGACCTGCATCCACTTCCGCGACCTTGATATCGCCGGGAGCTGTAGTGAAGACGGAAGCGGATTCCAATCTCACATCGCGGGCGCGGAGACCGGCTCCGAGCGAGTTGTCGGAGGTCCATCGGATCGATTCCGGATTTGTAACGCGGGCGCGAATGGGGACAGGCGGCAGGGCGGGCGGCGGATCTATCCAGATGGCGTCCCCTTCGGGGCGCATGGGAGGACGAAAACGGTCGAGGACGACGAGTCCTTTGTCGTTGCTCGCGTACTGGGAAACAGGCCGAAAAACGGCTGTGACTTGAGGATTGGCGTCGAGGAATGGGCGAAGCAAGTCGGGTTCGTTAGTATAGACGGTGACCTGAAGCGTCTGAAGGGCGGGTAGCTGGACGGAGGCGCGGTCATCATCGGGGAACGCATCGCCGGGAAAAAGGCGAGCTTGCAGGATCCCGGCGGCTCTGGTGCGGTAGGTAAAGGACGCCTCGCGCTCGGCGCCTGCCGGGAGGGAAAGGCGTTGCGAGCCGGCGGGCATGTTGGCGACCGCGACGGCGAGGCCGACATCGCGCTGGCGCAGCCCGAAGTTCTTGACGGAGACATAGATATCCCAGACGTCCGGATCCGTGGTTGAGCGCTTCAAGCCGATTTTGCGGATCCCGGCGTTTTCGACGGTGTCGGCGACGGGAAGCACGCGGAGGTTTTTTGGAACGTCGGTGGTTGCCGATTCACCAGCGGCTACACGACCCGATCCGACGAAAACGACCTCCCCACGCTGCCCATTCGCAGACTGCACGTTGCGCGCGAAGGCGAGAGCTTGCTCGAGGTTTAGCGAGGTGGAGGAAGGCTGCGAATCGGCAATTGCGTTTTCCACTTTGCGGTGACTGGCTTCGAACGCCGTTGCAGGAGTCGCGAGGGCGTCAGCACGAACCAGCATCACCATGTCACCCGACGGGAGCGCGCGGACGTATGCACGGGCACGGTCTCTCGCGCGGTCCATGAGCGTCTGGCGTCCGGCACGGGCGTTCATCCACGCGGAAGTTTCCAGAATGAGTACGTGCCTACGCGGTTGTCCGCCTTCCGTTCCGAGCCGCAACTGGGCGATGGCGAGCAACAAAAGCAGCATGCTGAGCAGTTGCAGCAGCAGCGAGAACGGCTGCTGGATGTGCTTGCGGCGAACGACGGCTGTGGGCTGCTCAGCCGCGACCCAGAAACGAAGCGTGGAGACGACGACACGCCGGCGCGAGCGATCCAACAGGTACAGCACGACCGACAGAGCCGAAACCGCACCGAAGAGCGCGAGGAACTGTCCAATTCCCAGGTTCGCGAAAAACATCAGGCGATTCCTCGTGACCGCACCAGCGTTCCGAACACAATGTCTTCGAGTGGCTGGGTGGTGGAGACACCCACGTATTTTCCGTCGTTGCGCAAAGCCAACTGCTGGATAGACGTAGAAAACGCGTCGAAAGACGCGGTATATCTTTCGCGGGCCTCTTCATCGAACTGAATCTTAACGAGCCGTTTGGTTTCACCGTCTTCCAGTTCGAGCTCGCCGGTCCACGGCGGAACGCGGTCTTCCTCGGTCCATAGCTGGATCAGGAAGACTTCGTGGCCGAAATCGGCCAGGTACTGGAGGGCACGCTCGCACTGGGACGTGTCATCCAGGAAATCGGAGATGACGATGAGCAGCCCGCGCTGCGCGATGGTGGAGATGAACTCGCGGACCACGGCTGTGAAATCGGTCTTACCGGTGCAAGCGAGCCCTTCAAAGTATTCCATGACGGGGCTGAAGCGGTGGCGCCCGCCGCCGCAGCGCTTCCCTTCCCCGATGTGTGTGGAAAAGGGATGAATGGCGATGGCGTCGTGCCGCACAAGACCGACGTAGCAGAGCGCCGCTGCGAGTTTACGGGCGTAGAGAAACTTCGATCCATCGCCGGCGGCCATGGAAACGCTGGTATCGATCAGCATGCGGATAGGGACGCGCGGCTCGATCTGGAACATTTTGAGGAACATCTTGTCCAGACGCATGTAGGCGCGCCAGTTTACGGCCCGGAGGTCGTCGCCGTGGTGGAACTGGCGGTGGTCAAGAAATTCCTGCCCGCCGCCCGAAAAGCGCGAGGGGTTGTGGCCGCCTACAAGACCAGCAAAAGACTTCTGCCAGTGAATAGTAAGGCGTTCGAGTTTCTCAAGGAAGTTGCGGTCCAGGAGGGGGGCCGTTTCCATATTTTATTGTGCCATGGTAACAGGATAGGCTAAGGACTAAGTGAACCTTAGAGGTGATCGCCGCTCCCTGAGTAGTCATACCCGCCGCCGGAAGGTCGATCGCCCGGTAGTCGGATTGCCTGCAAAGGACATGCTTCGACATTTTCAGGCGCCACGAAGGGCCGGGTTACTTGGAACGGCGGTCCCGTACCGGCGGCTCCCGCCTCCACTTATGTAGACAGGCATGCTTTTCTCGTACCGAGCGCGCTCAGGAACAGCAGATTGCTCGGCAGGGACTCAGGATCGCCAAGCATATTGCGAGATCGCGCTCCGCTGATCTATCGTCAAACCATGGCCCCCCTCCTCACGGAACCGAGACATAAAGCAGGCAGCGGTATTCCGGGTCTGGACGAAATTCTTATAGGGGGCTACCCGCGCAATCGAGTGTTCCTGGTGGAAGGGAGTCCGGGAACGGGGAAGACAACGCTGGCGCTTCAGTTCCTCCTGGAAGGCGTCCGGCAGGGCGAGAAGAGTCTCTACGTAACGCTTTCCGAGACGAGGGGCGAACTGGAGGAAGTGGCCACATCCCATGGCTGGTCACTGGATGGTGTAGAGCTTTACGAACTCGAAGCACTGGAGCAGAGGCTTCACCCGGAGGAGGAATATACAGTCTTCCACCCGGAAGAAGTGGAACTCAGCGACACGACGAAGAAGATCTACCAGGCGGTGGAGCGGTTGAATCCGCAAAGGGTTGTCTTCGACTCGCTTTCCGAGATGCGCCTGCTGGCGCGCGACGCGCTGCGCTTCCGCAGGCAGATTTTGGCTTTGAAGCAATTCTTCGCGGGACGCCAGTGTACCGTGATGCTCCTCGACGATCAGACTTCGCAAGGCA
>JAOAPQ010000286.1 GCA_025462965.1 Bryobacterales bacterium | reverse complement strand
GAATCGACACCACCGGCCACCTCACGGAAACGCTGAGTTACAACACCGGCGCGCATCAGATTCGTTTCGGCGGCGAGTATCGGCGCGCTCAGTTGGATGTGTTCTACCAGCGGAACGCGCGCGGCACATTCTCGTTCGACGGCACGCAAGGACCGTGGGCCAGCGATCCGACCGTATCCTCAAACCTGAAGAGCCTGGCGGATTTTCTGGCAGGCGACGTTTCTTCGTCTTCGCTCCAGGTTGGACAGATGCAGGACGTTTACTACATGAATTCGTTCGCCTTCTTCGGGCAGGATACCTACAAAATGCGGTCGAACCTGACGCTCAACTACGGGCTGCGATGGGAGTACTTCGGCCCGTTCTATGACCATGACCACCGCTTCTCCACCTTCATACCGGGGCAGGGCGGGATTGTGTTCGTCGGCAACGGAATCGACTCTCTGTATCCCAAGCGGTTCGTGAATTTCGCTCCGCGTTTCGGGTTTGCATACACCCCGCAATCGAAGCTCGTGATTCGAGGCAGCTATGGAATTTACTACGACCAGCCCAGCCTGAATGCATTCGGCGATAACCGCCCTCCGAATAGCGGCGCCACGGGTATCATTTACAATCCGGCCGGGCCGAGCCCGATTTTCTCGACGACCCGCAGTAACTACACGATTGTGTCCGGGCAGCCGGTGTTTGGCAACCCGACGCTCCCGCCGCCGCCATATGGCGTGTTTTCGGTGGACCAGGGCTTTAAGAACGCTTCGCTTCAGAATTTTTCTCTCAATACCCAATATCAGCTGAGCAACAGCGTAGTGGCGGAGGTGGGCTATGTGGGCAGCCTGGGACATCACCTGCTGGAAGTACTCGATGTTAATCAGGCACCACCTTCCACCCTTGGCACTGCCGCAACCCGCGCGGCTCAGAATAAGCTGCGTCCCTACTATGCCCAGTACCCGAACTACGCAACCATCAACCAGGTGGGGAGCGGCGCCAACTCGCACTACAACGGAATGGTTGCGAGCATCCGCACCATCGCATGGCACGGTTTAACGTCGAAATTCTCATACACGCTGGGACACTCGCTGGACGACGCCTCCGCCGTGCGCGGGCTGACTCCAACGGACAGCAGAAATCTGCGCTTCGATTACGGCAATTCCTCCTTCGATGTGCGGCACACTTTCACCAGTTACATCACTTATGAAGTGCCCACTCCATCGTGGGGCCCAAGGCGGCTTGTCAGGGGCTGGCAGCTCAATTCGCTGCTTTCTTTCTATAGCGGGCTGCCCTTCACCGTCTATGCGGGCCAGAATATCAGCGGAACATTTGAAAGCAAGGATCGCGTCAATGTCGTGGGCGATCCAGCCAGTGGCGTGAGTCATTCATTGACCAAGGGGTATGTGCAGTGGCTTAACCCGGCGGCCTTCGCGCTGCCATCGCCCGGCACTTACGGAAACGAGACAAGAAATCAGTTCTACGGGCCGGGCTTCGCTTCGGTCGATTTTTCGATCTTCAAAACGACGCCGATCACGGAGAAGGTCTCGGCTCAGTTCCGCGTGGAAATGTTCAACCTCTTTAACCGCACGAATCTTCCGATACCGAACACTACCTTCACTTCGGGAAGCTTCGGACGGATCAGCGATACGATCGGCGATTACAACGGGGCCACGGGAATCGGCGCAGGTGAGCCGTTCAACGTGCAACTGGCGCTGAAGCTAGTATTTTAAGTTCTGGGGTACCTGAGCATCCGGCTCCGAGGGACCCGCGACGATAGCCGCGGTCCTCCTCTCGCCGGCACCGGCGCCGGTCACGCTTCATGGCAACGAAGCGCCGGAGCGCCGTGTCACGAAGTAGGGCGAGCCTTCCTTTTGCCACGCAATTAAAAAGAAAACGCGGCTATCGCCGCGTGTCCCTCCAGGCGCGGCGGTATAGTCTCTAGCCATATAGTCTCTAGCCATATAGTCTCTAGCGGTATAGTCTCTAGCGGTAAATTCTCTAGCGGTATAGTCTCTAGATGATGAACCGGCGTAACTTTCTGAAAACGACTGCTGGCAGCGCGCTGCTGGCCCGTGCGTGGGGCGCTCCGGACATGACCTCTGAGATAGTCGAATATCAGAAGCCGGTCTTCAACCTTCACAAGTTCTTCAACTCTCCCGTCAAGATAGCCTCCATCGAATTGCTGCAGGCTCACAACCAGTTCTTTCTCCGCACACGATCTGCCGATGGCGCCGAGGGAATCGTCCAATGTAAGGACATCGGGGATTACGTTCCGATTCTGGCACACCGTGTTATGTCTCACTTCCTCGGGAAGGACGCGCGCGACCTGGAGCACCTGGTCGACGAGGTTTATGTCACCAACTCCAATTACAAGCTCGCGGGGCAGGCCTTCTGGTGCCCGGTTGCCTATGTGGAGCAAAGCCTGTTCGATCTGATGGGGAAGGCGTTGAAAAAGCCGGCGGGCGAGTTGATGGGAGGGGTCCTGCGGAAGGAAATTCCGGTTTATCTTTCGGGTTCGGGGCGCGACACCACGGCGGAGGAAGAGGTGGATGTGTATGTCCGGGGCGTCGAGAATACCGGCGCGAAGGCGGTGAAGTTCAAGATTGGCGGACGGATGAGCGACAATCATGACGCCACCCCGGGACGCACCGATAAGATCCTCGAACTGGCGCACCAGAAGCTCGCGACCAAAGTGACTTTGATGGCCGATGCCAACGGCTCGTACGACTCGAAGAACGCGATCGAGCTCGGCAAACGGCTGCAGGAGATGAAATACCTGTGGTTTGAGGAGCCGTGTCCCTGGGAAGAGCTGAGTGAAACCAAGAAGGTGGCCGACGCGCTGGAGATGAAGGTTGCGTTCGGCGAGCAGAATTCCAGCTTGTGGCAGTTTCAGTGGGCGATCGACAACAAGGTGATGGACGTGGTGCAGCCCGACCTGAACTATAACGGCGGTTTCACGAGAGCGGCGCGGGTGGCGCGCATGGCACGCAAGGCCAATATGTGGATCTGCCCGCATAACACGCAGACGGGCGCCGCCTCGGTGAACATCCTGCAGTTTGCGGCCACCACTCCGAACATCGGGCCGTGGATGGAGTACGTATCGCGCGCTCCCGCGAAGAAAGAGTCGTGGTATGCGCCGAATTTCGAGATCCGGAATGGCGTGATTCCGGTGCCGACCGGGCCTGGCATGGGCTTGGAATTCGACCCGGACTTCCTGAAGAAGGCTACTGTAATTAAGCTGGCGTAAGCGTTCGCAACAGAGTTACGGCTCCGCTCGGATCCGGACCGCCGGGAAATAGCAGCGCATATCCCAGCGGAGTGCACTCGACAACCTCGCCCGGCTGCTCATAGTGACCTGGAAGCTTTACACGAATGGATAGGTCGGCTCCTTGCTCCAACAGCAACTGCGCGACCGGCAACCCCCAATCGCGGAACTGCGTCACCGCGTGGAAGATTGCCGTTTGTCCCCCGACTCCGGCTTCATCGACCGCCGCGCGGGCATCCACGTGCGCCCCGCGAGCAAGGAGCAGCCTGGCTGCTTCCAGGTTGCCGTACTCCGCCGCCACATGCAGCAGCGTCGCTCCGCGCAGGGTAAGGCGGCGGGCGCCGGTAGTGCCGAAGTCGAGTTCGGGGAATCGCCGGTGCACGAGCGAGGGGTCGGCATCCAGATGCTCCACCAAAAGATCGATCCGGCCGCGGAGCAGATCCAGCACTGGGGGCACATCGTATCTGGTCGCACCACCGGCGTCGAGAAGAATGTCGATGCAGGCGCTTAGTCGACGCGATCGCGCGTAGGAGCCGATGAGGTAATCGAGGGCCGTTTCCGGATAGCGCCGGTCCGGGTTGCCGCAGTTCGGATTCGCGCCGTGATCCAGGAGCCATTTGAGGGCAACGGGATCCACCGACTCGCACGGCGCGAAGATGATCGGGAACTCTCCATTCCATTCGGCGTTCACGTCCGCGCCGTGTGAGACGAGAAGCTCCATCATCGGGAGGCGATCGCCTCTGAGCGCGGCGCGCATGAGCGGCCCGTCACCGCCTTGATGGATGTCCGAGCCGTTTTCGATCATCCATTCAGCCATGGCCAGTCTCGCCGGACCGGGCGGCTCCCAGGGCACACGGCATTCGGCGACCCACGTAAGCGGCCCGTTCTTGTTGTAACCAAGCAGTGCGCGGTGCAGGGCCGGGTTGCGGGTCATGAGCGTTTTGACGCGGTTGCATTCGTTGGCGTCGATCGCCTGCTTGAGTTTTCCGATTTCCTCCAGCGATTCGACATGGGCCTTGAGCTTTGGCCAGCTCGCGAACCCATAGAGGCGGGCGATATTGAGCTGCGCGGCTGTGAGAGACTCCGCGGCGCCTTCGCGGAGGAGATCCTTGGCCTGGTCCTTCAGATGGCGAAGGTTGGGACGGTCAGGAAGCGGCTGCGGCGCTCCCGGGGAATCGTTTGACATAGCGAACTCCTTTCATCTAATTGCCCGTTGTCCGCCCGCCGGGCTGAAAGAAGGTCGCGAGATTTTACTGCAAACAGGTGGGCTTCTACCCTTTCCGCGGACCGGTTGCGTCCTTTACGCTGAGCCGATTTTATCCTATTGAGCCGGTTCCAAACGTCCACCCGCCGGGATGGTCAGCCTAAGTTTCACAATGCGAAACGTCGGAACGCAACCGCGATTCTCTTGACTGAGCGTTCGATCGGACATATCTTCAACACCGTGTCACTCCGCAAACTCCTGCTCCTTACGATGTTGCCGCCAGGGCTCGCCGCCGGTCAAAAGTTCGACTTCACGAGGATCCCACCCACGGCGACCTACACGCCGGAACTTGGCTATGGATACGAACCCGGCTCCTCTCCGGACAAATCTCCCTTCTATTTCTCCATCAAGGCGCCGGAAGAAGGAAACTACCGTGTCCGGGTTACCCTCGGCGATCTGAAGACCGAGACAACCACCACAATCAAAGCTGAGCTCCGCCGCCTGATGGTCGAGAAGGTGCACACCGCACCGGGCAAATTCGAAGAGCGCACCTTCATTGTGAACGTTCGGACTCCCCGGATCTCGACCGGCGGCGAGGTCAGGCTGAAGCCGCGCGAAAAAGCGAGCGAAGCGTGGGCATGGGACGACAAGCTCACGCTGGAGTTCACTAACACGCATCCAGTCGTCCGCTCGATTGAAGTCGAGAAAGCGGACCAAATCCCGACGCTGTATGTCGCCGGCGACTCCACTTCCACCGACCAACCGGGCGAACCGTTCAACAGTTGGGGCCAGATGCTCACGCGGTTTTTCAAATCGGACATCGGCATCGCCAATGAAGGCGAATCCGGCGAATCGCTGCGCAGCTACATCGGCGAGAACCGTCTGGCCAAGGTCATGAGCACCATCAAGCCCGGCGATTTTCTGTTCATCCAGATGGGCCACAACGATCAAAAAGAAAAGGGCGAAGGCGTGGGCGCGTTCACCACCTACAAGGAGAGCCTCAAGCGTTTCATCACCGAAGCCCGCCAGCACGGCGCGACGCCGGTGCTCATTACATCCATGAACCGGTTGACGTTCGATGACAATGGCAAGATCACCAACAGCCTGGGCGATTTCCCTGAAGCCGTGCGCCAGACCGCGAAGGAAGAAAGCGTTGCGCTCATCGATCTAAACGCGATGAGCAAGCCCTTTTACGAGGCTCTCGGACCCAAGGAAGCGCATAAGGCTTTCGCCGGTAATGACACCACGCACCATTCAGATTACGGAAGCTACGAACTGGCTAAGTGCATTGTCGAAGGAATCAAGCAGGCAAAACTACCGATTGCGAAGTTTCTGATCGATGGCCTGCCGCACTTCGATCCCGCGCACCCCGACCCGGTGGACAAGTTCGACATCCCGGCAGAGCCTTCGGCCGCGCAGAAACCCTACGGCAGTTAAACTCTTCGAGTGACTACCAGACGCGGCACGGATCGGTCGAGATCATCTTATCGCCCACCTTGCAGCTGAAAGCCTCGCGGAATTCCGGAAGGTTGCGCAAAACGCCATTCACGCGGAACTCGCCGGGCGAATGCGGGTCGGTCTGGGCCGCCATGCGCGACGCCTCTTCGGTCCGGTTTTCACACCAGATCTGCGCGTAGCCCAGGAAAAACTCCTGCTGCTGGGTGAAGCCGTCCTTCTTCGGAAGCACCTTGCCGCCCAGGCTGTCCATCAGCGCCATGTACGCCAGGTGAATGCCGCCGTTGTCCGCCGAGTTCTCGCCCAGCGTCAGGCGTCCATTCAGATTGACGCCTTCCACCGGACTGAAGCTGCTGTATTCCTGCGCGATGCAACCGGCGCGCGTCTCGAAATTCTTCCCGTCTTCCGCGGTCCACCAGTCGCGCAAATTGCCGTTGCCATCGAAGCGGCGTCCCTGGTCGTCAAACCCATGCGTCAGTTCGTGGCCTATCACCACGCCGATAGCCCCATAGTTCACGGCGTCATCCGCTTTGGGGTTGTAAAACGGAGGCTGCAGGATGCCGGCCGGAAAATTGATGTTGTTCTGCGGCGGCGAATAGTAGGCGTTCACCGTGGGCGGCGTCATGCCCCACTCGCTCTTATCCACCGGCTTGCCCAGTTTGTCCAGGTTGCGGCGCAGGTCGAATTCGCGGACGCGCTTGGAATCACCGAAGTAATCGCCGCGGACCACGCTCACACTGCCGTAGTCGCGCCACTTATCGGGGTAGCCGATCTTGTTCGAGACCAACTGCAACTTCGTATAGGCCTGATCTTTCGTCGCGGGCGTCATCCAGGCGGCGTTCTTAATGTCCTGCGCCATCTCCTTCTCAATTTCGCCTACAAGTTGCAGGGCTTTCGTTTTGCTTGGGCCGCTGAAGGCGACTTCCACAAACTTCTGGCCGAGGGCCTCGCCGAGCGCGCGATCCGTGCTTTCCACGCAGCGCTTCCAGCGCGGCTGCATCTCTTTGGTGCCGCTCAGCGTTTTGCCGGTGAAGTTGAATTCCTCCTCCTGGAAGGCCTTGGTCAGAAGGTCGGCGTTAGCGCTCAGCACGTGCCAGACGAAGTACGCCTTCAGATCGTCCAGGCTCGTGTTGTCGATCACCGCGTTCAGCGATTTCATGAATTCCGGGACCGAGACGTTCAACGTCTTGATCGGTGGAATTCCGACGCTCGTGAGGTATTGTTTCCACGTGAAATCCGGATCGAGCGCCGCGAGCGCGTCCACGGTCATGATGTGATATGTGTTGTCGGGATTGCGGCGCTGCACGCGCGTAAGCGAGGCATTCGCGAGCGCCGTTTCCACGTTCATGACGGCCTTCTCCTCCGCGGCGGATTTTGCTTCCGGCCTGCCTTCCGCTTTGGCCAGCAAGTCGAACATAGCGCGGACGTGCTGCTCGTACTTGGTCCGCAACGCCGCAGAGCGCGGATCGGTCTTGGTGTAATAGTCCCGGTCGGGCAGCCCGATGCCGCCCTGGTCAACGCTCGCGATCTGATTGCTCGCGTTCTTCGCATCGGGCCGAACACCGAAGCTAAAAAGCACGCGTACCCCTTGTTGGTGCAGGCGAACGACGCTATTCAGGAGCTCCTGTTTCGACGAAGCGCCGGTGATTAGCGTGAGCATCGGCTCAATGGGTTTTACGCCCTTCGCGTCGATAGCCGCCTGGTCCATGCAGGATGCGTAGTAATCGCCAATCTTCTGTTCCACCGCCGTTCGTGCAGGCGACACGACGGCGGCCTTCTCCAGGATCTCGTGCTCGATCGCGAGGTTGCGTTCCTGCAGTTCGGCGAACCGGCTCCAGCGCGCGCGGTCCGCCGGAATCGGATTGTTCTTGCGCCATGTGCCGCAGGCGTACTGGTAGAAATTGTCGCAAGCGCTGACGCCGGGATCGATCGCTTTCAAATCGATGCCGGAAGAAGAGGACTGCGCCGCCGCTACGGACGGAATGAGCAAAAGACAGAGGCGAGCGCTGAGCATAACTTTAGATTAGCCGAAGGGCAACGCCGGCCGCTCCGGATCTCTTCCTACGGTCCGTCGTCTTCATCGTCGATGGCCTGTTTCCCGGACATCATACGCTGGTGGAGAATGCGTACAACCAGAATGCCTCCAGCGTCCTCTCGATAGAACACGACGTCCGCGCTCCATGCGACGCAGGCCGGGTCGAACATAATCACACGCTCGACCCAGCTTGGGATTATCGGCGAGCGTCTGGCAACACGTCTCAAGGTCGTCGATGTAACGAATA
Source organism: Bryobacterales bacterium (assembly GCA_025462965.1). GTDB lineage: Bacteria > Acidobacteriota > Terriglobia > Bryobacterales > Bryobacteraceae > JALYXI01. The sequence continues at coordinate 533 of JAOAPQ010000286.1, read as the reverse complement.
GTCTGCTGTTCGCCCCAGGTGCGGAGCGTATAATCGCCAATGCTGAGCAGGTCGGCTTCTGCTCGACGAGAGAAACGAAGCGCGGCCACGGGCTAGCGTGGCGTTGTGGGAAGGCTGAGTGTTTCGCGGAGACGCGCAAATACGTTGCCCTCGGCGATACCGCTGGCATCGCCTTCATCAATGGCCGTGCGGAGCGCGGTAAGCTTCGCCTGGTACTGCTGCTCCTCGCGTTTCAGGATCCGCAGTGCGGCGCGCACAAGATCACTGGCGTTTTCGTAACGGCCGCTTTCGACCTTCTCCAACACGAAGCGGTCAAGCTCGTCGGTCAAATTAACAGTGCGCGTGGGCATTGAGGGTTCCTTCTTAATAATCCCACGGCGGTTGTATGACGGGTAGCTGCCGCAGTTACATGCCACGTGCTGGCCGATTCTGATAGACTTTTCCATGAGGTGACCTCATGATCAACGCCTTTCACGCCTTGATTTTCACGAAAGTCGCCGATGCGGCCCTCGCCTTCTTCCGCGACGTCCTTG
>JAOAPQ010000282.1 GCA_025462965.1 Bryobacterales bacterium | reverse complement strand
ATGCAGGCCCGCCGCTCCAGCCTGGTTGACGCCAAGCTCGGCAAGATGAACGCGGAAAACATCATTCGGGTGAAGGAGCTGTGATTCAGGTTTCCACCACACCGGTCCCACACGAGCACCAGGAAATTCCGGGCGTCGCCGCGCCGCTACGCCTGGGCGAAATGCTCATCGCGCGCGGCCTTATCGAACCGGAAGACCTCGATCGTGCGCTAGAGCTCCAGCGCGAACGCGGCGACAAGGTCGGCAAGATCCTTGTCGATATGGGCTTCATCGCAGCCCGGGACGTGCTTTCCGCTCTTTCCGACCAGCAGGGCATTCCGCTCGCGACTCTCGATTCTCCTCCGCCCGCCGCGCCCGAGCTCGATGGACTCTCGGCGCGCTTCATGCGCCAGTCGAAGTTCTTCCCCGTCACCCAGGAAGGCGGCATCCTCACCATCGCGATGGCCGATCCGATGGATTTCGAGACCATCGCGGCAGTGCGGGGCTTCTCCGGGTTTCGCGTCGAGGTCCAGCTGGCCGGCGAGTCGGAAATCCTCGACGCCATCGAGCGCCACTACGGCGACCGCGACAAGCAGCCCGGCGACCTCGATCTCGATTCCGCGCAGGCCGGTGAAGACCTCGAACACCTGCGCGACATGGCCAGCGAAGCCCCGGTCATCCGCCTGGTCAACGCCATGATCGGCCTCGCCATCGAAAAGCGCGCGAGCGATATCCACATCGAACCCTTTGAAAAAGAGTTTCGGGTCCGATATCGCGTGGATGGAGTCCTTTTCAACCAGGAGGCCCCGCCGCGCGAGCTCAAAGCCGCCATCGTCTCGCGTTTGAAGCTCATGGCGAAGCTCAATATCGCCGAGCGCCGCCTCCCGCAGGACGGCCGCATAAAAATCAAAATCCTGGGGCGCGAAGTCGATCTCCGCGTCTCCACGCTGCCCACGCTCTATGGCGAAAGCGTCGTCATGCGCCTTCTCGATCGCTCCGCCGGCGATTTCTACGATCTCCTCAAGCTCGGCTTCGATGGCTACATGCTCGAGCGCATGAAGCACTATACCTCGCTCCCGCACGGAATTTTCCTCGTAACCGGCCCAACCGGCAGCGGCAAATCCACGACGCTCTATTCCGCGCTGAAGCGCATCAACCTCCCCGATAAGAAAATCATTACCATCGAGGATCCCGTCGAATACCAGATGGACGGCATCAACCAGATTCACGTGAATCCGCAGATCGGTCTCACGTTCGCTTCCGGCCTGCGCCACATCGTCCGCCAGGATCCGGACGTCATCATGGTCGGCGAAATCCGGGACCGCGAAACCGCCGATGTCGCCATCCGCGCCGCGCTCACCGGTCACTTCGTCTTCTCCACGCTCCACACCAACGACGCGCCCAGCGCGATCACGCGCCTCACCGATATGGGGGTGGAAAATTACCTCATCAACTCTTCGCTGGTATCCGTTCTTGCGCAGCGACTAGTGCGCGTGATCTGCAAGCACTGTATCGCCCCGAACGGACTGGAACTGAGCCCCTTCGGCGAGCGAGTCGAAACCTACCGCGGCGGCGGATGCGAAGCGTGTTCGGGAACCGGCTACAAATCGCGCGTCGGCATCTTCGAATTGATGGAGATGAACGAAGAGATCCGCACGCTCATTATGGGCAACGCCGACGCTTCGAAAATCACCGACGCCGCCCGCCGCAACGGCATGAAGAACCTGCGCGAAGATGGTTGGTTAAAAATAAAGAACGGCGTCACCACGTCCGAAGAGGTCATGCGTGTCACGCAAGAGTTCTAACAGGCCGCCGATAAACGCAGATGAACGCGGATTGAAAACAAAGCCCGCACTTTGTCGTATCCGTGTTTATCTGCGTTTATCGGCGGCCTGTTAGCCGCGCTAGAGAATGGCATCCACGTTCTACTTCCGCGCCGTCGGTTCCGATGGCAAAGTCCGATCCGGCAGCCTCACCGCCGAGACGGACCGCGTCGCCGCGCGCGAGCTTCGTAAGCAGGGCCTTACGCCCGTTTATGTCGGCGCCGCGCAAAAGAAGGCGACAGAGTGGAAGCTTCCCTCATTCGGCGGCCGCCGCCGCCGTGACGTTCTCTTCTTCACCCAGGAAATCTCCACCCTCCTCACCTCCGGCGTACCGCTCGATCGGGCCCTCTCCATCACCGGAGAGCTCACTGAGCGCCCGGAATTCCGCCTCATCGTCCTCGATGTCCTGCGCGTCCTGAAGGGCGGCCGATCGCTCGCCGATAGTCTCGCCACGCACCCGGAATACTTCTCCGACCTCTTTATCAATATGGTCCGCGCGGGCGAAGCCGGCGGCAGCCTGGCGCAAGTCTTCGAACGACTCTCCGAATTCGAGCGCTCCCGCGACGACCTGCACAGCTACATCATCTCCTCGATGATCTACCCCATTCTGCTCGCGACCGTCGGCCTGGCCTCCATCCTGGTGCTGCTCACCTTCGTCGTGCCGCGCTTCGGCTCGGTGTTCGAAGATTCGCACATGAAGATCCCCGTCCCTATGGCGATGATGCTCGCGACCAGCAAGATCGTGATGACATGGTGGTGGGTGGCCGCACTCGTTGTCGTAGGCTCCGTCGTGGCCTTCCGCATCTACACCCAAACCACGAAGGGCCGCCTCGCCTGGGACGCGTGGCGCCTCGGCATCCCGCTCCTGGGCGATGCCCTGCGCAAAGCGGAAACGGCTCGCTTCGCACGCGCGATGTCCACCCTTGTCGCCAATAGCGTGCCGCTGGTGCAATCCATCGCGATCTCGGCCGGCATTATGAACAACAAGAAGATTTCGGGCGCCCTCACCGAAGTCTCGCAAGGCGTGAAGCGCGGCGAAGGCATTGCCGGGCCGGTGAAACGATCCGGCGCCTTCCCGCCGCTCGCCGCGCACCTACTCACCGTCGGTGAAGAGACCGGCCGCCTGGATGCGATGTTCGCCCGCATGGCGGATATCTACGAAGCCGATACGCGCTCGGCGATCAAGCGCTTCACCTCCATGTTCGAGCCCGCGGTTATCCTCGTGATGGGCATCATGGTCGGCGCTTTAATCTTGAGTATGTTGCTCGCAATCACCAGCATCAATGAAGTTGCAGTTTAGGAGAAATCGAATGGACGAAAAACGTCTCGCAAAAGAATCCGGCGTCACGCTGATCGAAATGCTGGTCGTCGTGACCATCATTGCCCTGTTCGCCGCGCTGGTGGCTCCCGCCATGTTGAAGCAGGGCGATAAGGCCCGCTCCACCATGGCCCACGCCCAGGTCAATTCGTTTATGACCGCGCTGGGCAGTTACAAGCTGGATACCAGCTCCTTCCCCAGCACCGAACAGGGCCTGCAGGCACTCCGCGCCAAACCCGGCGATCTCGCCAATTGGAACGGCCCGTATCTTCCGAAGGATATTCCCGCCGATCCCTGGGGACGCCCGTACATGTATAAATACCCGGGCGACCATGGCGATGAACCCGACATTATGTCTTACGGCGCCGATGGCGCTCCCGGCGGCGAAGGCGTCAACGCCGACATCGTGAGCTGGTCCAGCAAATAGAGCCAGCAACATGAAACCGTTTTACAAGTGAGATCCAGTAAGTTAAAACCGTTTTTTGTGGCCTGTAGTGTGGGCCGCAGCTCCGCCCGCCGCGGCGTCACGCTCATCGAAATGCTGATCGTCGTGGCCATCGTCGCGGTCGTCGCGGGCGTCTCCTTCCCCTCCGTAGCCTCCGGCCTCGACAACATCCGCCTGCGATCGGCCGCCGATTCCATCACCGGCTTTCTGAACGGCGCCATGAGCCGCGTAGAGCGCAAAGAGCAGCCCATCGAAATCGTCGTCGTCCCGCAGGAGCGCGCGCTGATGCTCTACTCGAACGAACCCGGCTTTACGCGCCGCCTCGAGCTTCCGGAGGGCATCAAGATCGCGGGCGACGAACCGCGCCAGTTTCTGCTTCTTCCCGGCGGCACGCCACCCGCTTTGGACATCGACATTTTCAACCAGCGCGGCGCCCACAAGCTGATCCATATCGATCCGATCACGGGCATCCCCCAATCATGAAACGCTCGGGCTTCACCCTCCTCGAAGTCATGGTCGCGACCCTCATCATGGGCGTCGCCGTTGTTTCCCTCCTCGCGAGCATCGGCGCCTCCATGCGCAACGCCGCGCGCCTCACCGCCTACGACCGCGCCGTGATGCTCGCCCGCACCAAAATGGACGAAATCCTGGTCGATCACCGCATTCCCACCGGCTCCACGCTGGAAGGAAATTTCGATCCGGACATGGGTTGGCGCGCTCACCTGAGCCCGTTCGAAACACCACACCAGGGTCCGCTCCCGGGCACTAAGATGCTCGAGCGCGTCGAGCTCGAAATCTGGTGGAAGACTGCGGGCGGCGAGCGCCGCACCTTTCCCCTCGAAGGCTTCCGCCGCGCGGTGATCCCGGTGCCGCCCATTCAATGAAACTCCGCAGCCAGGCCGGCCTAACGCTCGTCGAAGTGCTGATCGCGACATCGCTCGTGGGCCTCCTCAGCGTCGGCATGCTTTGGGCGATCCGCGTCGGCGTGGGAGCTATGGGCAAAGCTAACGACAAGCTGATTGCCAATCGCCGCGTCACTGGTGCGCTGCGCGTCCTGGAACAGCAGATCGCCGGCTTCATGCCGGCCGTCGCCGAAATCCGGATCGTTCCCGGCATGCCCGGCGCGAAGATTCCGTTCTTTCAGGGGGAGCCGGAAAGTATGCGCTTCGTCTCCTCTTACTCGCTTCGCGAGGGCTCGCGCGGCCATCCGCAGGTGCTCGCGTTTCAGGTGATCCCCGGCGACAACGGGGCGGGCGTACGCCTGATTGTCGACGAGTATCCCTATTCCGGCCCCCTCTCGACCGGCCTTTTTGTCCTCGGGCGCACCTCCGACCCGGTACTCATGAAACCCATCACCCACTTTGCGCCCATTGAGGCCGGCCCGCACTCGTTCGTTCTCGCCGATAAACTCGCGTACTGCCGTTTCTTCTACGAAGAAATGCGTCCCAAGCCCGAGATTGAACGCTGGGATACCTTCTGGACTCTCGACCGATGGCCGGAGGGAATCCGCATCGAGATGGCACCGCTCGACCCCACCTCGGCCAGCCTTCACATGGTTACGGTAACGGCGCCCCTGCGGGTTACGCGCCTTCCGCTGGAGACCTATGACGACCAATAACCAGCAAGGGACACGCGGCGACAGCCGCGTTTCTTTGGCCGGGATTGGTGCTGGACCACGGCCAGTTCTTTGGAGTCGAGCATGGGCCGGCTTTGAAGGTGGCAATGAAATTTCCGGCCTCACAGGAGTTTAGGTTGATGATCTGCCGAATTTCTCAGGAAAAGAGAACGCGGCTATCGCCGCGTTTCTTTGGCCGGGATTGGCGCTGTACCACGGCCAGTTCTCTGGAGTCGAGCACAGGCCGGCTTTGAAGGTGCCAATGCAGTTCCGGCCTCACAGGAGTCTAGGTTAATGATCTGCCGAATTTCTCAGGAAAAGAGAACGCGGCTATCGCCGCGTGTCCTCCCTCCCATGACGACTAACCAAGGTAGTCGGCAGCAAGGGACACGCGGCTATCGCCGCGTTTCTCTGGCCGGGATTGGCGCTGTACCACGGCCAGTTCTCTGGAGTCGAGCACAGGCCGGCTTTGAAGGTGCCAATGCAGTTCCGGCCTCACAGGAGTTTAGGTTGATGATCTGCCAAATTCCTCAGGAAAAGAGAACGTGGCTATCGCCGCGTGTCCTCCCTCCCATGACGACTAACCAAGGTAGTCGGCAGCAAGGGACACGCGGCGACAGCCGCGTTTCTTTGGCCGGGATTGGCGCTGGACCACAGCCAGTCCTCGGGTGTCGAGCACAGACCGGCTTTTACCGGGTTCTGTTCGATGTACATTGTGATTTTTTGTTCTTGGATCGTGTTTCGAATCCATCGATCGAAATAGTCCCGCGCCCAGAATGGGCGGCCGGCGCGGCCCAGCAGCCGATTGGCATCTCGCGCACTGCAGGCTTTGATCCACCCGACAACTTGCGGCAGGTCAAACCGCGGCCGAAGGATCACGTGAACGTGATTCGGCATCAGGGTCCAGGCACCCAGTTCGTATCGGCCGTTTTCCTCGCCCTGCAGGAGGATTCGTGCGACGCCGGCAGCGACCGCGGGCTGTGCCAGCCACCGCGGACCGGTTACCGTGGCATCGAGGAGCCGGTCCGCTTTGAGGAATTTCGCGCCTTCAGAAGTGAAGCGGTCAGCGGTTGCGCTCGATGGCAAGGAACCGTGGAGACGCCATGTCACGAAGTACGCCGAGTCTTGGTTTTGCCAATGCGGAAGGCGGGAATGATATTCCGGGCTCACGGGAGTATAGGGCTGTGAAGCGGCAAGTTTCTCAGGAAAAGACAACGCGGCTATCGCCGCGTGTCCTGTTCCTCCGAGCAACGACGGTTCCGGCAGGGCGTGTGGTTAAGCCCCTTAAAATGTCACGAAGTATGCCGAGGCTCCGTTTTGCCGCTGCATGCACGCAGGAGTGTGGGGCTCTGAAGCGACTGATTTCTCAGGAAAAGAGAACGCGGCTATCGCCGCGTGTCCTGTTCCTCCGAGCAACGACGGTTCCGGCAGGGCGTGTGGTTGATGTCACGAAGTGGAAGGCGGGAAGGATATCGCGGCCTGCGGTGAAGCGGCGAATTTCTCGGGAAAAGAGAACGTGGGGTTCCCGCTCGGGCGGAGCTCTCCTTGCCGTCATGTGGCTCTCCGCTGCCCTGGCAGCCATCGCCTTCAGCATCGCCGGTTCAGTCCACGGCGAAACCGAGCGCACCTCCACCGCCGTCGATGACGTCCGCTCCTACTACCTCGCCACCGGAGCCCTCGACCGCGCCATCCTCCAGATGCAGTGGGGAATGCCCTTCTACCGGGTCGGCCAGCCTGTCCTGAACTTCCAATTCCCCACCGGTGAAGCCATCGTGGAAATCATCCCCGAAACGGCCCGCCTCAACGTCAATCACATCCCGGCCGAGCAGCTCTACCGGCTATTGCTCGCGCTCGGCCAGGACGAAGCCCACGCGACCGAAATTACCCAAAGCATTCTGGATTGGCGGATACCGCGCCTTACCGGAGAGGGGCCGCTCGATGGCTATTACCTGAACCTCTCTCCGTCTTTTCGCCCGCGCCACGCGTCTATTGAGGAAATTGAGGAACTATTGTCCGTCAAAGGAATGACGCCGGATCTCTATTACGGAACCTACGTGCGCGATACCTCCGTCGCTCCGCCCCAGCTGGTCGCGCGCGGCGGCCTGCGCGATTGCCTGTCCGTGTGGGGAACCACCGGCAATGTGGATGTGAACGGAGCCGCGCCCGCCATCCTCGCACTCTCCGGTTTGTCGCCCGAAGCCATCCAGGCGGTCGTTGCCCAACGCCCCTTCCACACCGCGGCCGAGTACTTCGCTTTCACTCAGGGAAATCCGATGTTCGCGCGTCTGCGCGTGGGCGGCAACGCCATGTTCACGCTCCGTGCCACCGCGCGGCTCCGCCTGCCCAACGGCAACCTTTCCGACCTCCGGCGCAAGGTGAGCGAAACGATAAAATTCATCCCCGATGGCCCCGAAAACTATGTCGTGATGCGATGGTATGACCGTGGTTGAAGAACAAATCTCCGTCGATCCCGCCGTGCCCAAACCCGCGCCAGTTTCCGCCAGCGAACGCTGGACGCACTTTCTCGCCTTCGGCACCGCCGTGGGAATCGAGATCGGCGAGCGCGATATGCAGGTCGCCGTCATCCGCGCCCGTCCCTCCGGCGCGACTGTCGCCGCAACGCTGCGCATAGCCGATTTCCGCACGCGCCCCGCCAAGGAATGGGGTTCCGATTACCACCACTGGCTCAAGCAGCTGGGCGAAAAACATCTCTCCGCCACCGTCGTCCTCCCACGCCGCGAGGCCATCGTGCGCCAGGCCGCCATGCCCGGCGTCGCGAAGAAGGACATGGCCGCCGCCGTCAGCTACCAGATCGATTCGCTGCACCCCTACGGCGATGAGGAGGTCGCATACGGATGGTCCGCCGCCGGCCCCGGCTCCGTCGTCATCGGCCTGATTCGTGAAGCTGCGCTCGAGAAATACATCCAACTGTTCCAGGATGCCGGCATTCCCGTTGCGGGCTTTACGTTCTCCGCCGCCGCCGTCTATTCGGCTCTGCGCCTCTATCGAGCCGCGCCGAAGGACTTCGCCGCCTGGCGCGAGGATGAAAGCGGCGCTATCGAAGTCTACGGTGAGAGTGCCGCGCGCCCCATCTTCTCCGCCGAGTTCCACCTTCCCGTCGCGCGCGCTCTTCCGCTCGCCCGCGCCGAACTCCGCCTGCCGGTTGAGAATGCCCGGATGCTCGCGAGCGTGCTCCCGCAATCGAAAAACGTAGCGCCGGTCTCCACCCTCGCTTATGCCGCCGCTCTGGCCTCCATCGGAAGCTGGCGGACGCCCTATGCGAACCTTCTCCCGGCGGACAAGCGCACGATCCATTCGCGCGCGCGGTGGATACCAACGATCGTCCTCGGCCTCGCGTGCCTCGCCGCCGCGTCCGCGCTCTTCGCCTACCAGCAGATTCGCCAACAGCGCTATTTAAACGAGCTCTCCGCGCAAATTGCCAAAGTCCAGCCGCTCGCCCTGCGCGCCGATTCGCTCGATCGCCGCACTGCGGAACACCGCCAGCGCATCCGCCTCCTCGACCTGTACCGCAGGCGTCCGCAGGGCGATATCGATGTGCTCGCCGAACTCAGCCGCGTGGTCGCGCCGCCCGCCTGGACCCAATCCATCGATATCAATGAGGACAACGTCACCATCGCCGGCGAAGCCGAGCAGGCCGCGCCCCTGCTCAAAATGCTCGATTCGTCGCCGCTCTTCCAGAACTCCGAATTTCAGATGGGCCTCATGAAGACACAGCAGACCGAAGCCTTCCGCATCCGCGCACAGAGGAGGCCGCGCAAATGAGCGAGCGTGAAAAGCGTCTGCTTCTACTTCTCATCCCCGTCGTGCTGGCAGTCGTCGTCCGCTATGCGTTCTTCAACGGCGGTTCCTCCACGGCTTCCACCGCGGTGGTGTCCGGAGACTCGGCGCCCCTCGCTGAAAAGCGGCTCGCCAAAATGCGCCAGATCGCCGCCACGGTTCCCGCCAAGCAGGCCATCTTGAACCACGTGGATAGCGAACTGGCCGCGCGCGAAAAAGGCATCATCTCGGCCGATACCGCAGCCCAGGCGCAAGCCCATCTTCTGGAAGTCGCGCGCCGCGCCGGTAAAGCCGAAAACATCGACGTCCGCGGCGGCGAGCTCGGTCAGGTGAAAAACTTCAGCTCCGATTACGGAGAAGCCAGCGTCTCGGTCTCCTTCGAATGTCACATCCATGAGTTCGTCAACTTCATGGCAGCCCTCTCACATGAGCCGGAATTGATCGCTCCGCAGGATCTCCGCATCAATTCCGCAAACCCGAAGGAAAAAACCATCACGGTACGCATGACCCTCGGCGGTCTGGTGCCGAAGAAACTCGTTCCGGAGAAGAAAGGGTTCTCCTCGTTTTGAAACGCAAACTGATTTTTTTGAACCTGCTGCTGGCCGGCTTGACGGTAGCAGCCGGATGGAAGCTACGTCAGCAGTACCTCGCGGACCGTCAGCTCACCATGACTGTCCGCCGGAATCCCGTGAAGCCCGAGCCTGCGCCTCCGGCCGTCGCCATCCCCAAGCCCGATCCATTCACCGGCGTGAACTACGCCGATGTCGCGCAGAAGAATCTTTTCGCCAAAGATCGGAATCCCAACGTCATTGTAGATGTGGTCGCTCCTCCTCCTCCGAAAAAAATGCCGCCGCTGCCGATCCTGTCCGGCGTTATGGGTCTGCCGAGCGGCATGACCGCGCTCATGGCGGAGAAGGCCGGCGCCAGCACCCACGGCGTGCATGTCGGTGAAACGATCGGTGATTTCAAACTGATCGCGATCTCCAGAGAGGCGGTCAGCTTCGAATGGGATGGGAAGCGAATCGATAAGAAGCTCGAGGAATTGGTGGACCACCCTGCAGCGCCCGAAGCGCCTGTCGCGGCCAATCCGGCCAATGCTGCGGCCGCCGCGCCGCCTGCCGCGCCCGCGCCCAAGAACCAGGCAACCATCGGGGACAACATGAAGGCCTGCCAGTCCGGCGACAAAACGCCCGCCGGCACCGTGGTCGATGGCTACCGGAATGTCCGCGAGGCAACGCCCTTCGGCGAAGCCTGCCGGTGGATCAAAGTAAATTAACAAGACTCGAAATAGGAAACCAAATGACTAAACTCACCATTCTTCTCCTGTGCGGCACGGCATTCCTCGGCGCGGCCGATAAGAAAGAGACCAAGAAGCCGGTCAATCAGCAGCCCCCCGAAGTCACCATCCCCGCCGGCGCCCAGGAGACCGAAGACGGCAGCTTCCGCTACACCGATGCCAAGGGCAAAAAGTGGATCTACCGGAAGACTCCGTTCGGCATCGCGAAATCCGAAGAAAAGCCGCCTGCCGCCCAACCCGAACAGGAAGACACGCTCACCAAAGCTACGGTAAAGGGCGATTCCGTTCACTTCGAACGGCCCACGCCCTTCGGCGTCACCAAGTGGGATAAGAAAATGACCGAACTCGACGCGAACGAACAGCGCATCCTCGATCGTCAGAAGAACAAACAATGATCCGGGTCGCCAGCGCCTTCCGGAACACCATTGCCCTCGCCCTCTCGGCGGCCATCGTTATAGGCCAAACGCCCGCACCCCCGCCCCCCGCGACCGCTCCCGCCCAGACACCGGCTCCCGCGCCGGCTGCTCCCGCGCCCCAGCCGCCCGCGCCCGCTGCCAGCGCGCCAGGGTATAACCTGAAGAACGCGTCGCTGCTCGACGTCATCGATATCCTCGCGCGCGATCTCCACATCAACTACATTCTCGATTCCCGTGTGAAAGGCGGCTCCGTCACCATCAACACATATGGCGAAGTGAAGGCCACCGACCTCCGTCCCATCTTCGAGACCATCCTACGCATGAACCAGCTCGCCCTGGTGCAGGTCGGCAACATCTTTCGCATTGTTCCGTCCAGCGAAGTTTCGCACCTTCCCATCAGCCCGCAGGCCAACCTGAAAGAGTTCCCGGAAAACGAGCAGATGATTCTGAACCTCGTCTTCCTGAAGTACATGACCGCGGCCGAGATGGAGAACATACTCAAGCCCTTCCTCGGCGAGAGCGCGACCATGGTCACTTACACGCCCGCGAACCTCCTCATGATCGAGGACAACGCGCGCAACATGCGCCGCACCTTCGAACTCATCAATATCTTCGATAGCGATCAGTTCGCCGGCCAGCGCGTGCAGCTTTTCAATACACAGTTCAGCCGGCCGAGCGATCTGGTGAAAGAGCTCGACACCATCTTCAAGGCCTATGCGCTGAATGAAAAGAATTCCGCCGTGAAATTTCTGGCGATCGACCGCATTAACACCGTGCTCGCGGTCGCGGCGAATGCCGGTATTTTCACGAATGTCGCCGATTGGATCAAGAAACTCGACGTGCCCGCGCGCGCCCCGGCCGGAGCGGTGGATAACTACTTCTATAAGTTGAAATACGGGCGCGCTGAGATCCTGGGCGGCGTTATTAACCAGCTATACGGCGGCGCGGGCTTCAACTCGGGCAGCAGCCCGTTCGCACAGGCCGGCCAGCGCTTTAACAATACGGGCTTCCAGTCCGGGGGCGTTGGCGGCGGTGGCTATGGCGGCGGTGGCGGTGGCTATGGTGGCGGTGGCGGCTATGGCGGTGGCTACGGTGGTAACGGCGGTAACTACGGTGGCGCCGGTGGGGGCGCATACTCGTCCGGTTTTCCCTCAAACGCGATTCCTTCCGCGAACGCAACTCCCGTCCCGCCTTCCGCGATGGCGGGAGCTTTCGCGGCGCCCGGCGCGGCACCCGGCACAACCCCTGCGTCCGGCGCTCCCGGCTCCACTCCAGATCAGACGGGCAGCTATCTCAGCACCGGCGTCAGCGGGTTTGGCGGATTGCCGCGCATCGTCCCGAATCCCTTCGACAACTCTCTTCTCGTGCAGGGCACGCCGCAGCAATGGGCGCAGATCCTCAAGCTTCTGGAACAGCTCGACATCGCTCCTCGCCAGGTTCTGATCGACGCCAAAATCTACGAAGTGGATCTCAACGATAGCCTGGCATACGGTGTGGAGGCATACCTCAACAAAGTCGGCGTCACCTCGGGGGGAATCTCCAGCCGCCAGCTTCTCGGCAGCTTTGGTCAAACCGGCGTCGGGCTTACCGCGGGTATGCTGGTCGGCCAGAGCCGCCAGTTGCTCGGCGCCCTCACGGCCAGCGACCTCAAGACCAGGACGAAAGTGATTTCCGCGCCCAGCATCATCGCGACGGATAGCATCCCGGCCTCCATCAACGTCGGTTCCACAGTCCCGACGCTCGCCGCGCAGGCCGTTTCCCCCGGGCTCACGAACGGCGGCACGTCGCAGTTCACTCAGTCCATTCAGAACCAGAACACCGGCGTTACGCTCAATATTCTGGCTCGTGTCAATTCGAGCGGCGTCGTGACCATGGTCATCGACCAGAGTGTTTCCGCTCCTCAACCCAACACCACTAGCGGCATCGATTCTCCTTCGTTCTCGCAGCGTGAGATCAGCACGCAGGTGACGGTCCAGGATGGCGACACGGTCGCGATCGGCGGCATCATCCAGGAAAACAATCAGGTCAGCCATGGAGGAATACCGGGCTTCAACCGGATCCCCTATGTCGGCGGCTTCTTCGGCAATACCAGTTATGCCAAGCAGCGCACCGAACTGATCATCTTCCTGACGCCCCGAGTTATCTACGACACCAACCAGATCGAAGACGCAACCGATGAGTTAAAGGACAAAGTCAGAAATCTGATGAAGATCGTAAAACAATAGATCGGAAGACGACAGGCCACAAAAGAACGATGGCCTGTCCTACGCCTTCGGACTTCCGTACCCCGGATGAACCTGTGGAATCAGCCCCTGCTGGTCCGCAACACGTTGCAAAAGTGCACCCAGCTGCCGTTGCTCCTCGTCCGACAGCCCCGCCAGCAGCGTTTGCTGGTGTTCGCGTGCAATGCGTCCAATAGCCTGCAAAGTGGCTTCACCCGCTTCTGTGAGGTGCAAAGCGTAGCTGCGCCGGTCGCTTTCATGCGGCCGCCGTTCCAGCAGTCCCTTGGATTCGAGATCGTCCACCAGCGCTACTAAGCGGCTGGGAAGCGTTCCTAAAGCACTGGCCAGAGCCTGCTGCGTGATGGCGGGCGTCGCCGCCAAAATTCTCAGGATGCCGGCATGAGCGGGAACGAGATTCAGTTCCGTTAGGCGCCCGGCAAACTTAGACGCCGCATGAGCTCCCACCTGCGCCAGCAAGAAAGCGGCTCCAGGGCGCGCTTTCGGCTTTGAACAGCTATCGTCTTTGTCCCCCATGACTCCCATTGTTGCACCCCAAAATAGTTACATGATAGGACTATTCTTATAATGAATCAACCGCAGCGCCATAAAGGCAAAGGCCGGCGGCTGGTCTGGTCTCTGGCCCTTCTGCTCGTCGCTATCGGCCTTCTTGCCGCGGCGCGACGAACTTATGTGCTCCTGAATCCGTCCCAAACTCCCAGGTTCGCGGCCGCCGCAGCTATGGACGCCGGATTCGCCCGGCACCCGACCCTCACGCTGCTGCACATTCTTCCAGCCGGTTTGTTCCTGGCTCTGATGCCATTGCAGTTCGTGCGCCGCATCCGCGTAAAGCATCTCGGGTGGCACCGGCGGTCCGGGCGGCTCGTGCTGATTCTGGGCGCCATCGTCGGATTGTCCGCCCTGGTGATGAGCTACACCACGTCAATTGGCGGCGCGAATGAAACCGCCGCCACCACCCTCTTCGCCATCCTGTTCCTTGTCTTCCTGGCGCTGGGGTTTTGGAATATCCGGCGGCGCAGAGTTGCCCGGCACCGTGAATGGATGATCCGGGCCTTCGGGGTCGCCCTCGGGATTGCAACCACGCGGCCGATCGTCGGAGCGTTCTTCGCGGCGGGCCGGCTCTCCCCTCGCGAATTTTTCGGAATCGCGTTCTGGCTGGGATTCACGCTCACCCTGCTCGGCGCCGAATCGTGGATTCACTTCTCACGGGAGCAACCGCCCGCTCTGTCAGACCCGGCGTAGAAGGATTACCGGCCTGATCTGAGCGCTGCTTCCCATTCGGGACTGTTCAAAAAGTAAGTATCGTAGAGATCCTGCACATCGCGCAGGCTCTCAGGGGGCTCCTTCCCTTGAGCAATTCGAGTGAGCTGGCGGAAGTATTCGAAGCGCTCAACGCCCGGTGCGATCACGATCAAAATTTCCGCACTCGTGCCGCGTTCGGCGGAGAACGCATGCGGAAGCATCGGCGGCACGATGATGACATCACCCGGCTCGGCCCTGACGATCTCTGTGCCGGAGAGTACCTGAACGACGCCATTGAGTACGTAAAACATCTCAGCCGAATGCTCGTGACGGTGTGGCCGCGCGCCATCGGCGCCCTTTTCGAGCGTTACCTGCACTGTGGAGAGCGCGCCGCCAGTCGCACTGCTGTCTGCGAGAAGTTTCACCTTCGCCGTGGGAGCGCCGACGACCTCGGCGTCGCGGGCCCGGACTATCACCGAACGATTGAACGCAGGGAACACAATCGACATAGGATCTCCACGCGATAGGTTCGCGTCTTATTTCCAGGCTGGCACAGTTCCGACCTGGGCCGGGACGGACAGTCACAAAATTGGCATGAGTCCCCCTAGCATACTGAAAAGGACATATTGTTATTATTTGCCTAATTGTAACTTGGTGTTGTTACGGGGCGCGCGTCAACTTGTGACGTTGCGCGGCCCGAAGGAAGCCCGTCGCGGCCGCCTTCTTCGCGAACTCAATATCATTCCCGATGGAGCGCTCCTCATCCGAAACGGCATTATCCAGGACGTCGGTCTCAGCCGGCGCGTCGAGCGCCTCGCTTCCGCTCGCGGCGCTCAGGAAATCGACGTCACCGGCCACGTCGTGATGCCCGCCTTTGTCGATGGTCTTGCGCGGGTGGCCTTCGCCCACACGCCGTTACCGGCCGAAGGGGAAGCTATGTCCGCCGCCGGCCGCGATCACAGTCGCGATTGCCTGGAAGGCGCCCGCGCCCTCAAGGCCATGGCCCGTCTCCGCCTCGAAGCGCGCTGCCGCCACATCCTCGATGAGATGCTGCGCCATGGCACCGGAACGGTCGAAGCCCAAACCGGCTACCCTGTGGGCGACTCCGGCGAGATGAAAACGCTTCGCGTTTACCGCGCGCTCGATCGCAATCCCGTCGATCTCGTCGCCACCCACCTGGCGAGCGCTCCGCTCCCCGATTGCGGAGCCGACCACCTGCTCCGTGGCATCAGAAAACGCAAACTCGCCCGGTTCGTGGATGTTCGCTGCGCCCAGGACGGCTTCACTCCACCCGAAGCCCGTAAACTTCTGAACGTCGCCCGCGAGCTCGGCTTCGGTCTCAAGATCCAGGCCCCCGACCCCGCACCCGATTCGGCCGTCGGCCTCGCCGTGGAACTCGGTGCTCTCTCCATCAGCCAGCTCGACTATCTCTCGGACGCAGATGTCTCCCTCCTGGCCGCCTCCCAGACCATCGCGACGCTGTGTCCCGGCCCAGCCTATCAGGCCGGGTCGCCCGGCTTCGCACCCGCCCGCGCACTCATCGATCGGGGCGCGGCCGTTTCGCTCGCCTCGAATTTCAACGCCGAGACAAGCCCTTTCTACGGCATGCCGTTCATTCTCGCGCTCGCGTGCCGACATATGGGCATGACCCCCGCCGAGGCCGTAGCCGCCGCCACCATCAACGGGGCCTATGCCGCCGGCCGCGGAGATCGCGTAGGTTCCATCGAACCCGGCAAGCAGGCCGACCTGGTTGTCTATAACGCGCGCGATTACCGCGAAATCCCCTATTACGCGGGCGCGAATCCCGTCTATATGACCATCAAGAACGGCGCGATCGCGTACCGTATGCCGCCCTGTTCGCCGCATGATTGAATCCGTCCCAAACTTCTCCGAAGGCCGCGATCTCGCTGTGGTCGCCTCACTCTGCGACGCCATTTCCACGGTGCCCGGCGCGCGCCTCCTGGATCGCACATCGGACGCCGATCACAACCGCACCGTGATCACGTTTGCCGGCCCCGCCGAATCCGTCGCGCAGGCAGCGCTCGCCGCCGCCGCGATTGCCATCGACAGGATCGACCTCAGCCGCCACGCGGGCGCGCACCCTCGCATCGGATCGCTCGACGTTCTCCCGTTCGTTCCTCTCCGTGCGGCCACACTCGCCGATTGCGCCCGTCTCGCCGTCGATGTGGGCGAGGAAATCTGGGCGCGCTTCCGCGTCCCGGTCTATCTGTATGAGGCGGCTGCACGTACCGCCGAGTACAAGGCTCTCGAGAATCTCCGCCGTCCAGGCTTCGGCGGCAAACCCGACATCGGAGAAGGCCGTCACCCCACCGCGGGCGCGGTCATTGTTGGCGCACGTCCTTTTCTCGTCGCCTGGAACATCTGGCTCCGCTCGCCCGATCTCGATTTCGCGAAAAAAATCGCCCGCCGCATCCGCTTCTCCTCCGGCGGCTTGCCGGGGGTGAAGGCACTCGGCCTGCCTCTTGCCAGCCACGGCGTGGTGCAGGTCTCCATCAACTCCACGGATTTCGAAGCCACCCCGCTGCACCAGGTTTTCGCGCTGGTTGAAAAAGAGGCGCGCGAAGCGGGCGTTCCGGTAATTGGGAGCGAACTGATCGGCCTCATCCCGGAGCGCGCGCTGGCACTTTCGGCCGGCCACGATCTACACTGGCTCAATCTTACGGCCGGGTCAATCCTCGACCGCCGGCTGTAAAGGAGCCTAAATTGCAATACATAGATCTTAATAAATAGCCGTACAGTAGAAAAGAGGGTTCTCGCATGGCAAAACTAACTGATGAAAATAAGCGGATTTCCGACTTAATAGCGGAGCTTGTTGATTCCGCGAGGGAATTAAGCCACTCCGAAGATAAGAATTCCGCCCTCACGAAAGAGCTAGCCGAATGCAGGACCGCCGCGGATTCGGACAATCTTTTGCTGGCCAGCGGTTTGCGTCTCTGCTTCGAGAATGAATTGTTGCAGGCCGAAATGGTGATCTTGCGGAAAGACGCGGCCCGGCAGGCTCCCGATCAGAAAACCAGCAAAGCATCGCAAGCGCAGCCGTAACTCGCCCCGCCGTCCGACTTTACGATAACTTAACGCACCTTTACACTGCCGGAAGTAACAACGAACCTTTCCGGCCGTCTTAGCGTTATCAGAAGGTGCAATGATAACCAACAATAAGTTCGCAGGCCCAAAAATGCTCGCCATGGCCGCGTTTGCTGCAATCCAGGCGTTCGCTCAGACCGGCGGCTCGATAAAGGGCCTGGTAACCGATCCTTCGGGCGCCGTAGTCCCCGGCGCGACGATCCGGGCCGGCGCGGCGGGCGGAGTCTCCAGGACGGCAAAAAGCGATGCCCAAGGCCGCTATGTTTTGAACGACCTGCCCGCCAACACTTACCAGGTGCGTGCGGCCGCAAAAGGCTTCGTCCTTTTCGATAAGCTCGGCGTCATCGTGTCGCCCGGTCAGGCGGTCGCCGTGGATGTTGCCCTTCTGATCTCGACCGATGCGCAAGAGATTAATGTAACTACCGACACCCAGGACCAGGTCTCAACCGACCCTTCGAGCAACGCCGGAGCCATTGTCCTGAAGGGCGCCGCCCTCGATGCCCTCCCGGACGATCCCGACGATCTCCAGAGCGACCTCATGGCGCTGGCCGGCCCTGCTGCCGGTCCGAACGGCGGCCAGATTTTCATCGATGGCTTCAGCGGCGGTCAATTGCCGCCCAAGAACTCCATCCGGGAGATCCGCATCAATTCGAACCCGTTCTCCGCCGAGTACGATCGCCCCGGCTTCGGCAGGATCGAGATCTTTACCAAACCCGGCATGGATAAGTTTCACGGCTCGGCCTTCTTTAATTTCGGCGATCGTGCGCTGAACACCCGCAATCCGCTGCTCGCCACCGCGCCTCCGGACTATCAATCGAAGTTCTATATGGCGAATTTCGGCGGTCCTGTCACGAAAAAGAGTTCTTTTACCATCGATTTTATGAAGCGTGACATCACCGAGAATGCGCTCATCACTGCCCGCGTGCTCGATAGCAGCCTGAACGAAATAAGCCTCAATAGCGCAGTGGTAACTCCGCAACAATTCACGATGGTAACTCCGCGCTTCGATTACCAGTTGAACGCCAATAACACCCTCGTGGCCCGTTATAGCTTCATGCAAAATAAGTCCGATAATTCGGGAATCGGTCAGTTCCGGCTCGCGACGCAGGGTACGAACGTTACCTCGACCAATAACAATCTGCAGCTGACTGAGACGGCAATCCTGGGAACCAAGGCGATCAATGAAACGCGATTCCAGTATTTCGGCACCAGAAGCATGCAAAAGGGAGACGGAACCGCGGGCCCAACCATTAACGTTCTCGATTCTTTCATTTCAGGCGGCGCGCCTCTGCAGACCAACCTGACCAACGGCGATAACTACGAGCTGCAAAACAACACCACCTGGACGGTGAAGACTCACACCATTAAGTTCGGCGCGCGGATCCGTGAGGACAACTTAGTCAGCCAGGCGACATCCAACTTCAACGGCACGTTCACATTCTTATCCCTCGACGCCTATCGCCAGACGCAGCTTCTGCTGCAACAAGGGCAAACCCTCGCGCAGATCCAGGCGGCAGGCTTCGGCCCCAGCCAGTTCACGCTATCGGCGGGAACGCCGCTCGCGTCCATCAAGCAATTCGATATCGGCGCTTTTCTTCAGGACGACTGGCGTCTCAGGCCGAATCTCACGCTGAGCGTTGGCCTCCGCTACGAGGCCCAGACCAACATCAGCGATCACATGGATTGGGCTCCGCGCATCGCGTTCGCATGGGCTCCCGGAGAAAAGACCGGCCGACCCTCGAAGACCGTCATTCGCGGCGGCCTGGGCATTTTTTACGATCGCTTCGATGAAACCCTCGGTCTGAACGCGATCCGGTACAACGGATCTACGCAGCAAAATTTTCTGGTGAGTGGAAGCGCCCTCAACTTCTATCCGATTGTTCCATCGGTCTCCGCCCTTACCTCGGCTCGTTTGAACCAGGCTATCTACAAGGTCGATTCTCACCTGCAGGCTCCTTACACGGAGCAGGTGTCGGTCGGCGTGGAGCGGCAGCTGCCGCACAACTTCAAGCTTGCCGTCAACTATGTAAGCTCACGCGGCCTGCATGTGCTGCGCACGCGAAACATTAACGCGCCTCTTCCGGTCAGCGGTGCCCGTCCCTACGGCAACTCGGGCGATCTTTACCTCTACGAATCGAGCGGCATTTTCAAGCAGAACCAGCTCATCGCCAACGTGAACGGCCGCGCGGGAAAGTACGTCAGCGTCTTCGGCTTTTACGCATTCGGGCACGCTAACAGCAATGCGGATGGAGTCGCCAGCTTCCCGGAGAACCAGTACGACACCAGCATCGATTACGGCCGCGCCAGTTTCGATGTACGGCACCGCGTGTTCCTCGGCGGAAGCATCACCTTGCCGAAGGGCTTGTCGCTTTCGCCTTTCATTATCTTGAGCTCCGGTAGTCCGTTCAACATCACGATCGGCCAGGATCTCAACGGCGACGGAATCTACAACGATCGCCCGGCATTCGCCACCAGCACATCGACACGAGTAATCAAAACGGCATACGGCACTTTCGACTTGAACCCGACCGCTGGCGAGGCGATAATCCCCCGAAACTATGGGCAAGGTCCCGGCCAAGCCTCCGTGAATTTCCGGCTCAGCCGTACCTGGGGATGGGGTGAGCGTGCCGGCGCGGTGAACGCGGCGCAGCAGGGCGGACAGATGATGCAAGGTCCCCCTCCCGGCGGCGGAGGCGGCGGACCTCGCGGCGGTGGAGGTGGCGGCCCGATGATGATGGGCGGCGGCGGTCCTGGCGGTATGTTCGGGGGTGGCGGGGCCAAGCGCTACAACATTACCGCGACAATCTCAGCCCGCAACGCGATCAACCACGCCAACCTGGGCTTGCCGGACGGCAATCTCTCATCGCCGTTCTTTGGTCAGTCCACTTCGCTCGCGGGCGGCTTCGGCCCCAACGGCGGAGGGGCCAACGGCGGCCCGAACGGCGGCGGTGCCGCGGGCAACCGGCGCGTTGAGTTCCAGCTGCGCTTCTCTTTCTAGCCTCAGGTACCTTTGACCCAGATCGTGAAATACGTGGTGGGCCATCCTCCGGCAAACAGAAACATAGTAGGGTCGTGGTCAGGTCATCAGGTACTTGAAAGTTGACCTGCATAGCGCCGGCGACCTGGCCTGGAGCCGGACCCGCATACACCACTTTCACGAAACCGGGCCCAAAGATCTGGATATCCTGCTGCAACGCGGGTGACGTGGTGGACAAAAGCGCACCGTCCGGCGGTCGCGGCGCAAGCGCGCCGAAACCTGTGGCGAAAATGGAAACGATACTCCCGGGCACTGCTCTATTTGTAGGGCCATTGATGGTGCCGTCTTCATTGAGTGCGGCTGCAACGGGCAGATCCTGATAGGCCGTCTGCGTTGTAAATACGCCCGGCGCCGCGGAAACAACACCCAGCCGTGCGTCGTTAGAACTCACGCCGGCGTTTTCGACGACCATCCTCGTCTCTTGCCGGTCAGCAGTTCCAAAAGGTACGATCGCGTTGATCTGAGTGCTCGAAACATAGAGCAGAGGCGCGGCGACACCGTCGAAGAACACCTGTACGCCGCCTAGCTGGGACGCAAGCGCCTGCTGCCCGCCGGCCATGCTCGCGCTCACCGGAATGCCGGGTCCCAGATTCGTGCCGACGATCGAGATGATTTCACCCGGACTCACCTGCCCGCTTGCGTTTAAAGAGGCGCTGTTCGCCACACCGAAGATGCTCGGCGGCAGCGTAGTGCTTTCCTTCATCGCGGTGATAACGCTTCCGCTTCCGGCGACGACGAGAGCTCCTGAGGGAGAAAACGCGATTCCGGCATCCGCCCCATTGCGCAGGAATGCTGTCATTTCGATTCCGGAGGGCTTCAGTACAGCAACGCACTCATGCCCAAAACTGTAAGGATTGGAGCGGTTTGACTGGAGATATCCCGCCAAAACCGGGCGCCCATCCGGGGCGATAACAACCTTTGTTACGGCGTTCGTCCCCTCAGTGCCGTAGTAAGTGCCGTAAGCGAGTTTGTTCGCTGCCGAGTCGTACTCAAGCACAAAGCCATCGGTGTCTCCCATCAGAGTTGTCTGAGTAGCATCGGTCGTGATGGGCAGATCGGCGCCGCTGGTGGCTCCCGCAATCCAGATGCGGCCTGAGTGATCCATCGCTGCGGAGGATATCTCGTCATTGCCGGAATGGTCATCGTCGCCGCTGGTGGATGTCCCCAAGTAAGTCGCGTAAAGCAAGCGGGAGCCATCTGCGCTGAACTCAGCCAGGTATCCGTCGCCGGAGAACAAGCTGCAGCCGCACGCAGGTTTCAATGCGTTCAGGCTGACTGGAAGATCGGTCTCGTTGGTGGAACCTGCCAGCCAGATATGTCCTTGCGGGTCCAGAAGAATTGACGCCGCCGTTATTCGCGGACCGTAAAGGCAAATGTTATATTTGTCGCTCAAGACACTCCCGCAGGAGTTGGTTCTATCGATGGAGTGACTGCCGCCAAATGCGGCGGCGAACACGGCATTACCCTCGGGAGTCAGGCGAACGATGCCAAGGGGCGCCGCGGTTCCGGCCGCCGGAGACCGGTAAGCGCCGACCGTGGTGATGCCGGGCGCGGTGGTTGCACCGCCGGCCAGCGTGATCGTTCCGCTTGCATCCAAGGCTATGGCTTGCGGTTGCAGAGCCTCTACTTTGGCCGCCCAGATGATGGAACCATCCGTGCCGCGAAACTTGACAACAAAACCCGGCGTCGCCGAGCCCAGCTCAGCGACTGGCAGCAACGTTTTCGTGAACGGAAAGGGAAAGCCCGGTGCGCCTGCCGTCCCAAACCAGTAAATGTCATTATTCGTGTCGATGGCAGCACCGGCGGAATATGCTCCGAAGTTAGCGAAATCAAATATTACGTTGCCGAGAGGGTCAAGCTTGCAGACGAAGCCACCCTGACCACTGAAACCCGTCACGATCAAGTTTCCCTTGCCGTCCACTATCAGAGAGTTGATGCTCTTGCGCCCGTTGCAAGGGCACCTGCATAATGTGCTCTACCTGGAAAGCACCCAAACCGATGCTGCAAGTGGCAAGTGCGAGAGAGACAGCTCGAATGAACCTGACCGAAGATTTACGCTTCATAACATCGATTAGGTAGAAATTACGCACTCTACTCATACCGCAGTGCGATGAGCGGGTCCACGACGGCTGCCTTGAGCGCTGGCCCCCAACTCGCCAGCAGCGCGGCGACGGCTAGCACGAGCGCGACCAGCACAAACGTGGGAGTATCGTCAGGCCTTACACCATAGAGCAAGCTCGCCATGAAGCGGGTTAAACCCAGGGCCGCAGCGACGCCCGCGGCGATACCCGATAACGCGATTGCCATCCCTTGCTTCACCACCATACGAACGACTTCGCCGCGTTGTGCGCCGAGCGCCATCCGGATGCCTATTTCGCGGGTCCGCTGCGCGACAGAATAGGCAATCACGCCGTAGATTCCGATAATCGCCATCAAGAGCGAGGCAGCGGCGAACGCCCCCAGCAGGTACAGATTGAAGCGGCGGGGAGTAATCGAGCGAGACAATGCCTTCTGCAAAGTCTCAATGCTGTAAACCGGCTGTGCCGGATCGATATCTGAGATCAGTCTACGTGCCGCAGGAGCTATTCCGAGCGGATCGCCGATCACGCGGAGCACAAGTGTCATCGTCACACGCCCCGGGCCGAGGTTTTGCGGGTACGCACGGAATATCTCAGGCGCTGGGTCTGCATCGAGTTTCGAATATTTGAGATCGGCAGCCACCCCAGCCACCCGAATCTGCCGGCCCAGGCGTTCGATACGTTGGCCGATCGGGTTGGCATCACCAAAAGCACGCTTTGCCATCGTCTCGTTGATGACGGTGGCGTCCGGCGGGTCGGCCTCGGTGATCCGGCGGCCTTTGACAAGCCGCATCCCGATGGCGCCGAAGTATCCTGGCGAAACCAGATTTTCCCGGAACGAATCCACGATCGGCGGCCTCGTATTATCTTTCGACTGCACCAGGAGTAAGTCCGTTTTGTAAATTCCAGCCGCCTCGACTCCCGGCACTGACGCGATACGCCGCACCAACTCATTCAGATAGGAGACCTGGCGTGGCTTAACCGCATATTCCGGCCCAGCGAGCGACACCTTCAACAAGAGCGTGTGTTCCGGTGAGAATCCGGGCGGATTGGCGTACATATACAAAAAGCTCTTGATCATCAGGCCTGCGCCGGTGAGCAGAACGATTGCAAGGGCGAGTTCGAAAGCCACGAGGGTGCGGCGAATCTGCAGACCTCTCCAGCCCAGAAAGGGCTCCCCGACACGATCCTTGAGGGCATACTGAAGGTTGGTCCGATACAAGGAGATCGCCGGCCCAAGGCTGAAGACCACTCCGCTCAATACGGAAATCGCCAGAGTGAACCCGAGCACTCGCGGATCGATGCGCGTCTCCGGCAGACGCGGGACGGTTTCCGAACCCAGGCTGGCCATCATTGACACCGCTAACCTGGCCAACACCAACCCTGTGGCCCCGCCCAGCAGCGCCAAAACCATACCCTCTGTCAGGAATTGCCTGATGACGCGCACAGCGCCCGCTCCGATGGCGGACCGGATGGCGATTTCTCTTTGTCTCACGGATGCGCGTGCGAGCAACAGATTCGCCACGTTGATGCAGGCTATGAGCAGGACAAACATGCCGGCCACCTGCAGGATGATCAATGCCCGACGAACGCTACCCACCAATCTCTCTTGCAGCGGGACGAGGCGCATGCGTTCAACGCCGGCAAACCAACGGTCTGGATATGTCTGTAAGACTCGCCCTTCCAAGGTCTGAAGCTCGGTAAGAGCGCTCCCAATGGCAACGAGCGGCTTGAGTCTCGCCGCGACGAATACACGCTGCCTGGACGAGCGAAGCAAAGGACCGGACGAAACGTAGGCATCGATACCACCAGACTCGACATCGGGACGATTCTGGGGGAACAGAAACTCGAAATCGGGGGCGAGCACTCCGGTTACGGTGACGGGCCGCGCGTCCAGGATCATGCTCTTGCCGACAATGCTGGAATCTCCTGCGAAGCGCCGTTCGAACAACTGGTGGGACAGTACGATCGATCCGGGCGCCGTATCGGGTGCGAACAGAGTCCCCAATGCGGCCCTGGCGCCGGTGATCGCCCAAAAATCCCCGGCGAGGGAGGCCAATCGGACCTGGCCGGCGTCGCCTGCAGACGCGAGTATGCCGTCGGTATAGAAGTAACTGGCCATGCCGTCGAACGATCTGGCGTTCGCGCGCCACTCGGCAAAGTCTGCTCCGGAGATGCCGGACTTAACAGCTTTGGAGTTGGAGGCGCCCTCGACGTAGGCGACGAGACGGTCGGGATTCGGATAAGACAAGGGCCGAATCATGACGGCATTCACGACGCTGAAGACGGCCGTGTTGACGCCGATTCCGAGAGCCAGCGTCAGGATCACGATCGCGCTGAACGCCGGATTTCGACGGAGCACACGAAGACCGTAGCGAACGTCTTGCAGCAACTGCTCGAGCCAGACGATGTCCCAGACGTCGCGCGTGTCTTCTTGAACTCGCAGGATATTGCCGAATTTGCGCAGGGCTGCCTGTCGCGCCTCGTCTGGCGCCATGCCTCGGGCCATGTTGTCCTGTGTCTCTTCTTCTATGTGGTCGCGAATGTCGCGATTGAGATCTTCCAGGTGGCGCCTTTTCATAGGTCACCTTCTCGCGCGGCAGGCGTCAGGATACAGGCAACTGCTCGCGCCAGTTTTTCCCACTTTGTGGTTTCCACCATCAGTTGCTTGCGGCCCTTGGTGGTGAGTCGATAGTACTTGGCACGGCGATTGTTTTCCGAGGTGCCTTCCTCGGCTGAGATCCATCCCCTCTTGATGAGCCGATGCAGGGCTGGATAGAGCGAGCCTTGCTCCACTTGCAAGACGTCTTCGGAGTTGCACTCGATTGCCTTAGCGATTGCATGTCCGTGCGCACGGCCTGGCAATAAGGTGCGAAGGACGAGCAGGTCCAGGGTGCCTTGCAGCAGTTCGATACGATCTTTCTCCCGGGTAGACATTCTAGGTGAAGCGTATGCTTCTTAAAGCAGAATGTCAAGACGAGCTATCAGTGCTTAAGAGCCGCGATATCACGGGATTCGAGCACTCGCTTCGAATACCCGTCCTTCGCGACTCCGAGCATCGCGCGCCCCAGATGCTCGGTCGTCGTCACGTAGTTGGGAAACAGTGCCAGCAATACCGGAAAAATCGACTTTGTCATTGCATAAATGACCCGGTATGCCTTCGTCCTTGATGTAATCCCGTGCAACGGTTGAATAACGGCGGGCCGGAACACATATGCTGCCCGGAATGGCAGGCGGAGCACTGCATTCTCTGCCTCCCCTTTCACCCGCGCCCACATGGTGCGGCTGCGCCCAGTGCTGTCGGCGCCCGCGCCCGAAACTAAAATGAAAGTCATGCCGGGGTTCAGCTTAACCAGAGTCTGCGCCGCCGCGACCGTGATGTCATAAGTCACGCGCCGATAGGTATCCGCCGGTGTACCGCCGGACGAAACACCCAGGCAATAGAAGCAGGCATCCAAGCCCGAAAGCTCGGTATCAATATCGGAAAAATCCAACAAATCCGCGCGTGTAATCTCGCGAAGCTTCTCGTGCCGCTGCCCCGTCGGGCTCCGGCCGACCGTCACCACGCGTTGCACATCCGGATCGAGCAGGCATTCCCGCAGAACACCCTGCCCCACCATTCCCGTCGCCCCAAAGATAACAACGTTCATTGCTGAAAACCTGTATGGCCGCCGATAAACGCCGATTAAAACGAGGTCCTTATTTGGCCGTATCCGCGTTTATCTGCGTTTATCGGCGGCTAGAAGGGTTTTTGCCTATGCTTCCGCTACAACCCCGTTCCGCAGCTCGCCCAAACCTTCAACCTTCACGACTACCTCATCGCCCGCCTTCAGCCACTTCGGCGGATTGTAAGAGAACCCGACTCCGCTCGGCGTCCCCGTCGAAATAATATCGCCCGGCTCCAAAGTAAACACGCTCGAAAGATACTCAATCAGCTCCGGTACGCGGAAAATCAGCTCGCGCGTGTTCGAACTCTGCAGCGTCTCGCCGTTGACCGTCAGGCTGATGTTCAAATTATGCGGATCCGCGATCTCGTCGGCCGTAACGACATACGGTCCCATCGGCGCGAACGTGTCGAACGTCTTGCCGATCATCCACTGACTCGTCGCCATCTGGAAATCGCGGGCGCTCACGTCGTTCAGGTTCGTGTACCCGAACACGTATTCCTGCCAGTCCGCGGCTTTGACGTGGCGTCCGTTCTTGCCGATCACTACCGCGAACTCCCCTTCGTAATCCGGCTTCGTCGAATTCTTCGGCAGCACGATATTGTCGTCCGGCCCGATCACGGCCGTAGCATACTTCGAGAACACCGTCGGCGTCTTCGGAATTTCCATTTTCGATTCGATCGCGTGGTCCCGGTAATTCAGCCCGATGCAGATAATTTTCCCGGGCTTCGGAATCGGCGCCAGCAACTTCACGCTGCTCAGCGGGAAAATGCTACCCGGCGCGTTTGTTTCAATAACGGAGGCGATTCGCAGCCGCGCTTCCTGGCCGCCCTGAATAACTTCCAGCAGCGTAGCAAAACCTGCCTCTTTCAGGCTGATGACCTGGTCGCCCTGCAAAACGCCCGCGTGGGCATGGTGATCGTGTTGGAATGTGACAAATTTCATGAAGGAATTTCAGTTTATCGCGGTTCTCCTACAATGGTTGCAGTGTTAGTAACCCTCGCTCCCAAGGCAGCCCGTCCGGATTGGCTGCGCGCCCCCGCCCCTGTCGGCGACAATTACCGCGAACTCAAAGCCCTCATTACGGGCCTTAAACTTCATACCGTCTGCGAGAGCGCGGCCTGCCCCAACGTTGGGGAATGCTGGAACCGGCGCACCGCCACTTTCATGATTCTGGGCAACGTCTGCACCCGGCGTTGCGGCTTCTGCGCCGTCCAAAAGGGCGGACCCCTGCCCGTTGATTACGATGAGCCCCGCCGCGTAGCCGAAGCCTCCGCCGCAATGGGCCTGAAATATGCAGTAGTGACCAGCGTCAACCGCGACGACCGCAAGGACGGCGGAGCGGAGCTCTTCCGCATGACCATTGACGCCATCCGCGAGCGCATCCCCGGTTGCAAGGTCGAAGTGCTCGTTCCGGATTTCCAGGGCAGCCATGCGGCCATGGAAACGGTCATGAAGGATGCCCCGGACGTGCTCAACCACAACACGGAAACGGTTCCGCGCCTTTACCGTCAAGTCAGAATGGGAGCACGCTACGAGCGTTCGCTCGAAATGCTTTCCCACGCCAAATCGCTCTCTCCCCGCACGCCCGTCAAGTCCGGGCTCATGTTAGGTTTGGGCGAAACCATCGAAGAAGTCCTGGCTGTCATGCAGGATCTCCGCCAAAATCGAGTGGATATTTTAACCCTCGGGCAATATCTGCGCCCGTCCCCCAAACATCTGCCGATCATGCGTTACGTAACGCCCGCGGAATTCGCCTCTTTGAAGGAGGAGGGACAACGCATGGGTTTCGCGCATGTAGAATCCGGCCCGCTGGTCCGCAGTTCTTATCACGCGGACGATTCTGCCGAGAGTGTCCATCACGCATCGGGTTCCTGTTAGCA
Organism: Bryobacterales bacterium; assembly: GCA_025462965.1. Lineage (GTDB taxonomy): Bacteria > Acidobacteriota > Terriglobia > Bryobacterales > Bryobacteraceae > JALYXI01. The sequence goes on along the minus strand of JAOAPQ010000282.1, from coordinate 3,058 downwards.
TGACGGTCCAACAGATCCGTAGGACAGGCCATCGTTTTCTGTGGCCTGTCGCTCTTACCACGCTCCTAGCCCAGACCCCACTCCCTCAAAAAGAGGTAGTCCTACACGCCACCACACGCCTGGTCCAGATCAGCGTCATCGTCCAGAACCACAAAGGCGAACCCGTCGCGGATCTAAAAAAAGAAGACTTCCAAATCAAAGACAACGGCAAACTCCAAACCGTCAGCATGTTCTCAGTGGATGCAAGCAGCACTCTGCCGCTGCCTCACCCGCCCGAAAAGCTCCCGCCCAACATCTTCACCAACGAGCTCGAGCAAAAAGCCGGCACCCCCACCAGCGTCACCATCATCCTGCTCGACGGCCTGAACACCGCATGGAAGGATCAAGCCTATTCGCGCAACCAGGTCGTCAAGTTCCTCAAGACCATCGAGCCCGGCGACCGCATCGGCCTCTATGTCCTCGGCAACGGTCTCAAGGTCATGCACGACTTCACCTCGGACGCGAGCGATCTCATCGCCAAACTCGAGACCTACAACGGACAGATCCTCCCCGACATCACCGCGACGGAAGGCGCAGTCATGGATACCGATGCGCTCGGCCTGAACAACTGGACCAGGGCCGGCGGCGCCAGCGGAGCGGAGCGCGACTTCTACACCATCGATCGCGTGCTCGGGACTCTTCGCGCCATTGAATTCATTGCAAACCACCTGGCGCGTCTCCCCGGCCGCAAGAACCTGATCTGGGTCTCCGGTGGTTTTCCCATGGACATCGGCTTCGATAGCCTCGCCGCCTGGAAAGATCCCTCCCGCGAACAACGCGCCTTCACGGAGGACATTGACCGCACCGTACGTGCCGTGAACAACGCCAACCTCGCCATCTACCCGGTGGATGCGCGCGGACTGGTGCCCGACCACCGCTTCGATGCAGCCAACCAGAAGATAGACCTCTCGCCCAAACTCGGCATGGGGCCAATCGTCAAGAACCAGGAAACCATGTCCGAACTCGCGGGCCGGACGGGCGGCCGGGCATATTACAACACCAACGATCTCAACCACGCCATCCGCGACGCCGTCTCCGATTCGCGCGTCACCTATACGATCGGCTTCTATCCAACCAGCGGCCAATTCGACGGCAAGTTCCACAAGCTCGACGTCAAGGTAGTGGACCGTTCCGGCTTGAATCTGCGGTACCGGAAAGGTTACTTCGACGAGACCGGGAAGCCGCTCGATCCCAAGATGCGGATGACCGAATTGAAGGATGCTGTGATCGATCCGCTCGAAGCCACCTCGCTCGGCCTCATCGTCGGCATCCGGCCGGACCCGAAGGATAAAAGCGCCGCCGCCGTGGTCATCAAAGTTGACCAGAAGGGAATCAGCCTGGAGCCCAACGCCGACCGGTGGTCCGGCAAGCTCGATGTAGTCATCGTGCAAAAGAACAATCGTGGACAGCAGTTCGCAGCCGTCAACCAGAGCATCGATTTGAATCTCACGAAGCCTACTTACGACAAACTGGTAAAAGAGCAGGGCCTGCTATTTACCAAGGCGGTCACGCTGGTCCCGCAGGCCAGGGAACTGCGCGTCGTCGTGCGCGATGTCCCGTCAGGAACTATGGGTTCCGTCACCGTTCCGTTCAATCAGATCGTTCGCCAGTAAGCCGCTGGTATAGCCGATTCTGCTCGCGCGCGATTGCGGCCCAATCGAAGCGCAGTGCCGCTTCCCGGGCCGCGCGCTCGATCGCGGCCCGATCGCGCAGCAGCCGCCGGATCGCCTCCGCGAATGCCGCCGGCTCATCCGCAACCAGAAGCTCCCGTCCGTGGGCGAGATCGAGTCCATTAATTCCCGCTGTCGTGCTCACAATCGCCTTGCCCATGGCCATTGCTTCCAGAATCTTGATGTTCGTCCCCGCCGACGCCGTAAGCGGCGCGATCACCACGGAAGCCGCGGCGTAAGCCGGACGCACGTCGGCCACAAATCCCTCAACGTGAATCCGCGGACCCTCGAACTTCTCATGCGGGATTCCCCCGATGATGTGCAACGAAACACCTTCGAGGAGCGGCCAGATCTCCGCCAGAAAGAACTCGATGGCAAGCACATTCGGCAGATGGGCAAAGGACCCAACAAACAGCAACCCGTTGTCATTCTCCGCAGCCTGTGCCAGCCAGTGGGACAGGCCATCGTTTTCTGTGGCCTGTCGCTTGAACCGCTCCGTATCCACCCCATTCGGAATGCAAACAGCCTTCGCGCCAACCGCCTTCCGGTCCTTCTCCGACACCGTGACAACGCAATCCACCTTGCTCCACGCCGCGGTCTCGAAAGCCCGCCATCGATGCAGCTGCCGTTCAAGCTCCCAATCGCCCGGCGAACGCCGCAGCAGCTGCTCCTGCAAATCGAACGTGATGTCGTGCTCCACCAGAATCGTCTTGGCGGGCCTGCAATCGCCCGCATACTGCGCCATCTGCGTAAACTCCAGCTGCGCGATGGCAGGCCGCCACTTCCGCACGGTCTGCCTCAGCGCCGCATGGAAAGCGGCCGAATCGAACTCTTCCACCGTGTCCGGCCGGTCCGTAGTCTTGCGGTAGTGCGTTCCCACGCGCCGCACCAGCACTATCTCCGCGCAGATCTCGAGCAGCTCCTCGGGCGGCGCGGCCAACACATCGCAGAAGGCAACCAGCACTTGGGCCCGCTCCCTTGCCGCGTGCCGCATCAGATTGAACATCCGCACCGCGCCGCCGTGGGACAGCGGGAACGGAAGGTACGGCGTCGCGACCAGCACCGTCGCACCCGCTCCCCGCGCCCGCCCCGGAAAGACCGCCACGTCGCCGTTGGTCAATGCGAGCAACTGCTCCTCGTCCATTACGGCTGCTTCGCGTCGCCGGTGCTTCCACGGCAGGAGCGCCGCCCCGCGCAACGCCTGCTCGTTGCCCGCCAGATGCAGCCGCCGGATCGCCTGGAGCCACAACCGCCGGAACAGAACCGGCGACGAAATGGCTGACGCCACAAAGCGCAGATAATTCGTCTGCACCATCGCGTCGAGCTGCTCCCCGGTGAAATACCGCGAC
>JAOAPQ010000264.1 GCA_025462965.1 Bryobacterales bacterium | reverse complement strand
TTCAACCAGGCCTGTGTCTCCGCATTGGCAGTGGGAGTGTCGTCCGCGAGAGTCCATTCCGGAAGGGAAGGAAGATCTTTCACTAACGCCTTCACTTCGGACTTGATCGCCGCCGCAATGGCGGGATAGCCGTATGCTTCGCAGGCGCGAACCACATAGCGCTGCAGGTCAAGCCAGGCGCGGCCGCACGGCTCGGCCATGGCGGTTTCAGCAGCTTCCAGCAGTTCCGGATAGTTGCACTCGATTGCGAGCCGCTTGATCTGCTGGCGCGTTTCAGTGGCCGGAGGGACCATGAGCGAGGGGTCGGGGCTTTCCCCATAACCGCGCAACTCGCCCCAGCGGAAGCCTCGGAGCAGCAGGTACGGAGCGGGACTGTACCCATCCGCCTGGCGCAGGAACTTCGCGACGGCCGCCAGGCGCAGGGCAGCTTCGTCGGCATCGGCGGGTTCAAGTCCGGCTACTACCTTGCGCGCTCGCGCGGGAGCGGCCGCGGCGCCGCCCGATGTCGACATGGCCAGAGGCGGATACGAGGACTCGTATTCCGCCGGAGCTGCGTCCGCAGCCGGTTCGGCCGAATCAGCAGGCCTGCCTTCCTGATCGAGTTTTTTTTGCCAGATGGAATTAACGACCTGCCGGACTTCTTCGATGGCGGTTCGCAGCCGGGAATAACTTGGGGTGTAATCACCGAACCTTTCGTTCGAGATGTCAATCAGGGCGTCGAGCGTCTCGAGCGTGCGGTCCAGCGTCTCCACCCACTCGCCGTAGAGAGCCGTTGGAGTGTTCTGCGCAGCGGCATCGAATTCCTCCGCGGTGATCTTTCCTTCGGCGATCGCCGTTTCGCGCGCGGTGCGCCGGGAGTCGCTCTCCGCCGCCTGTTCTTCATAGCCGACCGCGCGCGATTCCTTGTACTTGTAATATCCGAGGCCTGACCTGGTGATGCCGCTCTTGCGCAGCGGCCCTTCGAGATAGGAACCGACCCATTCCAAAGGAGCGGAGCGCAATTCCAGATCTCCGTCTTCGATTTCCGGGTAAACGGTGTCCCAAAATCCGGTAAGCAGGCCGCTGATCAGTTCCAGACCCTCGCGCAATCCGAAGAATCCGTCTTTCCGCAGTGCGGCTTCGGTAAGCCATGCGGCGAGCTGAAGATCCTTAGTCTTGGTGGCCAGAGCTTCGCCGGCCAGCTTGATCACCAGAGCGGAATCGGCTGTTTTGCGTTCGCGCTGCCATTCACCCTGCGGCGCGTCGTCATCCTCACGGCGGGCTTCCTTGACCTTGTCGTAGACCGGCGCATACCGCAGGTTTTCGCCGCTGGGATTGTTGCCGGGAATCGGTGTGAGCAGATCATCGCGCAGTGGCATCTTGGGTCAGAGGTTCGGGGTCGGCAGGCTGCGAGAAGTCAAGCTTTCGTATTTCCAGGAAGGGGAAGTCTTCGCCATCCACCATCAACACTTTTTGGCCGACCGGTACGGGCACTCCCGAGTCCGATTTCTGCCACTCCGTGCTGCGGCCGAGCCGCAGCGAGTCATCCGCATTCTGCCATGAAAGAGGGGAGATCGCGGGCACCAGCACCTCGCCCAACTCCTTTCCGCGAAATGCGGGACCGGTTCGAACCAGCGCGGGAATCCACAGTGTATCGCGCAGACGCTTCGGCGCCTCCATTTCGATGGACACAATATGTTCGAACGGAATCCAGAGATACGCGCCGGCCGCGAACAACTCCAGGCGCGGACCGATCCTCGGGTCGGCATCCTCCAGTTCATCGAACGGCTGCCCGTTCAGGGTCCCGGAACGCGACTCCACCTCGGCGTTTTCAGCAACACCCGGATAGTCTTTGTCCCTGAACATCTGTTGACGAAGCCGTTCCGCATGCAGCGCGGAGTGATAGAGCACCGCGCCCATTTCGGTCTGGCTGTTGCCGCCGGCGATGACATTGAGCTGCTTCTCGGCGCGATCGTAATCGCCGGAAAAACAGAGCAGCTCAAACAGGAACGTGCGGCGCTGAACGTCGGTTGGATCTTCGCGCAATTCGGCGTTCAGCGCCTGCACGGCTTCGTTAAGCTGCCCGGATTGGAGGAGTTGTTTCGCTTTCATGTCCCGAGCCCTTGCCCGAGAGTCGCGCTAGACCTTCTTATTTGCTTTGAGATCCCAGCCGACCTTAACCGCTCCATCCAGTGTACCGTCAGGTTTCTGAGCCTTATATTCGTACTCGATTTTCGCGAAATTGAGCGAGATCTGGTCCATCGGGAGGGCTGCTGTATCGGAGCCCGAACCACCCGTCTGGAACGAAGCCACCAGCAGATCGCTCATGATGATCTTCAAGTACTCCTGCTGGTCCTTACCGGCCTTCCGGCAGGTCAGGACGCCGGACTTGATGTGGTCGCCACCGGCACAGGCCAACATGAGCTTCGGGCTGGCCTTGTTCACCTTCATCACGAAATGGAAATCCTGCATTGCCACTTTGCCTGCGCCGCCGCCTCCGCCAAAGCTCCCGGTACCCTGCTGGGACTCGCCCCACGACCAGGACTCCAGGTCGATTTCCCCTTTATGTTTGGCATCCTGACTTTCGCCATCGATGCCATCGATTTTCAGAAAATAATCTACCGCCATACGTTTCTTCCTCCCTTTCCCTTTGTTTACTTCCTCGCCGAGGCCGGCAGTTCCGCCACCAGCCGCAACGAAACCGACAATTCATCCAGTTGGAAGTGGGGCTTCAGGAAAGCGGTGGCGCGGTACACGCCCGGCTTACCCGGAACTTCCGAAACCTCGATGGACGCCTCGCGCAACGGATGCGACGCCTTCACAGACGGCGAGGCCGTATCGTCGGGCGTCACGTAGTTGGTGATCCATTGGTTCAGCCAGCGCTCGCAATCCGTGCGCGACATGAAGCTGCCCAGCTTGTCCCGCATCATCGCCTTCAGATAGTGAGCGAAGCGAGAGACCGCGAAGATGTACGGCAACTGAGCGGAAAGCCGCGCATTCGCGTTCGCAGCGTCCTTGTCGTAGAGCTTGGGCTTCTGCGCGGATTGCACGCTGAAGAACGCGGCGTAGTCCGTACCTTTGCAGTGCACGAGCGGAATGAAGCCCAGATCGGCGAGTTCCTTTTCCCGCCGGTCGGTGATCGGAACCTCAGTCGGGCACTTCATCGCGATGTCGCCATCGTCCGTGTAAAAGTTGTGAACCGGCAGACCTTCCACCAGGCCGCCGCCTTCCACCCCGCGGATCGACGCACACCAGCCATACAGCGCGAATGCGTTCGTCAGCCGCGCGCCCATGGCGTACGCGGCGTTGCCCCACAGGTACTTGTCGTGAGCCGTGCCATCCACGTTCTCCTCATAGGCGAAGCCTTCGATCTGCTTGTTGTTCTTGCCATATGGCAAGCGCATCAGGATCTTAGGCAGGCACAGGCCGACGTAGCGCGAATCTTCGCTCTGGCGGAAGCTCTTCCACTTGGCGTATTCAGTGGTGTCGAAAATTTTACCGAGGTCGCGCGGCGCGTCGAGACTGGTGAAGCTTTCGAGGTTGAAGAAATCCGGCGCGGTGCCGGAAAGGAACGGCGCATGCGCGGAAGACGCCACCTGGGAGATCCGCTCCAGAAGTTCGATGTCTTCCGGCCCTTTTCCGAATTCGTAGTCGCCGATGAGTGACGCGAACGGCGCTCCACCGAAGATGCCGAACTCTTCTTCGTAGACCTTCTTGAACAACGCGCTCTGGTCGAACTCGGGGGCGCGCTGCAGGTCGCGCAGCAATTCCTTCTTCGAGACGTTGAGCACCTTGATTTTTAGGTGGTCGCTGGTCTCGCTTTGGTCCAGCATATATTTCAGACCGCGCCAGCTTCCTTCCAGCTTCTGGAATTGCGGGTGATGCAGAATCTCGTTCAGCTGAATGGAAAGCAAGTGATCGATCTGCGCGATGCGCGCGTTGATCATGCTTTCGGCGTCTTTGCTGACGGTCATGGAGCCGTCAAGCACCTGGGTTACGAACTCTTTCACCAGGTCTTTGCCACGCTCCTTGGCGCTCGGATCCCTGCCCATGCGGCCTTGTTCGACGATCTGGTCGAGCAGACCGGGTTGGGCGGCCTGGGTGGTGGTCTGGGCCACGTTCTCGGGAGTTACTGCCTGTCGTGGATCACTCATTGGAGCCTCCTTCCGGCTTGCCGATTTCACCTTCCAGTTGTTTGCGCTTTTCGGTGTTGCCCACCGCGTCGAGCAGCAGCTCTTCCAGCTTGTCGTTGCCTTGCAGACTGCCGCGCAGATCGGACAGCTTGGTGCGCAGTTCGAGCATCTCGCGGAGCGGCTTCACCTGGCGTGCTACATTTTCGGGCTCGAAATCGTCCATGCTCTTGAAGTGGAGGTCCACTTTGAGCTGGGGCCCGTTGGGATCCTCGGACAGTTTATTTTCCACCGAGAAGGCCAGATGCGGTTTCATGCCCTCCAGGACGCCGTCGAAATTATCGGGGTTCACCTCGACGAACTTGCGGTCCCGCAACCGCGGGAGGGGGTTCTCGGGCTGGCCCGTGAAATCGCCCAGAACGCCCATAACGAAGGGCAGCTCTTTAAGTTCGATCGCGTCGCCAACTTCCACGTCATAAGTGACATGCACGCGCGGTGGCCGGACCCGGTCCAGTTTGTGTTGTGTGCTTGCTTTTGCCATGTGTCCCTCACTCCTCCAGTGATGCTTTTCGAATTATCGTTACAGTCTGGATTTTAAACCAAGCTGGTTCCGAGAGAGATGAGCGCCGCTCAGAGGATCTTCGAACGTCGCCAGCTTATCAGAAAAGTCGGCTTTGCGATATCCAGTTGATGCAGCAGCACGAAAGTTAGCAGTGGCCAGCCTCGCCGGGCATGATAAAGTTCTCGCAGGAGCGCTCTTTCATGACGCGGCTGCCGGTCCTGCTACTTTTCCTCCCCCTTGCGTGCGCGGAAAACCCGCAACGCATGGAAATCGTTCTTGAAAAAAAGGTGGGAGCGAAGATGGCTGTCATGGATCCCGGTCATGTTTTTGAACAAAGCGACCTTGTCCGTTTCCGCTTCAAGCCCAACTTCGATGGGTATCTCTATGTCATGAACCGCGGCACCGGCGGGAGCTTCACTCTGCTCTTTCCCCGCGCGGATATCGGCACGGAGAATCGCATCCAGAGCGGCAAAGAATATCTGCTCCCTGCAACAGAAGGCGGCTGGTTCGGCATCGCCGGTCCGGCGGGACACGACGTAGTTTACTGGCTGGTAAGCCCGGCGAAATTGAACGATGGTGCGGCGCCTGACATGCCCGTGTTGCCGCCGCCGGGCGACGCGGCGGAACCCATGACCCCCCGCTGCAACGACGCCATCTTCCGGGCACGGGGCGATTGTGTCGATCCTTCGGCCGGCCCCAAGGCCGTTGGCAAGGGCGAAGCCCTACCGGAAACCCTTGGTGGCGTTCCCGCCGCTTCGCGGGATCTCTACTTCATGCAGCGCGAAAAAGCGACGGTCGTGGGATCGCCCATTCCGTTGGCCGGCCCCGTCGTCTACGAATTCCGAGTAGCGCACAAGTAACCCGCATGACCGCCCTGCTCGCTATTCTTCTAACCATACTGGCCCAGGATCCGGCGCAGGACCTTACCCGGCGACAGCGGGATCTTCGCTATGACAAAGAGAGGCCCGAACCGCCCGCTGTGCAACCTGTTGTGATCCCGCGCAGCTACGCACTGGTAATCGGGATCTCGCACTACCAAAGTCTTCCTCCCGAAGGTCAGCTCGAATTTCCGCAGCGCGATGCCGAGGCGATCTACACCACGCTGATCAGCGCGGAAGGCGGCCAGTTCCCGCCGGAAAACGTTCACAAGCTGATCGGGCCCCAGGCTACACTGGCCAACATCCGCAAGGAACTGGAAACCTGGCTGCCCTCCGTTACGAAAGACGATGACCGCGCCCTCATCTACTTCGCGGGACATGGCTTCGTTTCGGGCGGCAAGGCCTACTTAGCACCTTACGATATCGACCGCACCAACATTCCCGGCACCAGCTACCCGATGGAATCCCTGGGCAAGGCGATCGGCGCCCGGATCAAGGGCAAGTGGAAAGTGCTTCTGACCGACGCCTGTCACAGCGGCGCCATCATGCCCGAGGCGGATCGTGCCCAGGTGAATCAGAGTCTGCTGGACCTGAACCGCTCGCTTTTTTCTCTGACCGCCAGCCGCGATCGCGAACAATCCTTCGAGAGCGCGCGATGGGGCGGCGGGCACGGCATCTTCACGTACTACCTGATCAAAGGGATGGAAGGCGAGGCCGATACATCCGGAGACGGCGTGGTGAGCGCGGACGAACTGGCGGAATACGTCCACAACAACGTGCGGGAAGCGACCCAGCAAAAACAGAACCCCACCTCCGAGCGCGGCAGTTTCGACCCGAGCATGGTGCTGGCCTATAACCCCGGCAGGGCCAAGGCGGCGGCGCACCCCGCCCAGCAGTTCGGTACTTTTGTCATCGAGACGAACATGGACGCGACGGAAGTGTTCGTGGATGGCAAGACGCAGGGCGTCGTGAATAAGGGGACGCCCCTCCGTCTGCCAGGCCTGTCTCCGGGCGCTCACAGCGTACAAGGCGTACACATGGGTTATGAGCCGGATGGGCCGCGCCACGAAACCGTTTACCCCGGCCAGGACACCACCGTCACGATTCGTATCGCCATACCGCGCCGCAAGAATCGAAGCGCGGTCGCGCTGTTTGAAAAGGGTCTTACGGCTTATAACGGAGGAGGCAAGCAGAACTATGAGAAGGCGGCTGGGGAGTTCCAGCAGGCGCTCGATCTGGATCCCACCTATAGCCAGGCGGCATTGTATCTCGGTCGCGTTTACAATGCGCTGTTCGATCAGGAAAGGGCCGACCGGTACTATCGGAAGGCCATCGAGACGGATCCGGACTACACGGAGGCACGCGCCAGCTACGGCGGCATGCTGCTCGATCGGGGCGATTACGATGCCGCGATCCGTCAACTCAACGCGGCCGTACAGAAGGAGCCCGGGAATGGATTCGCCTGGTATCTACTCTCGGTTGCTTTCAGCCGCAAGGAAGCGTATCCGGAAGCGGTTCGCGCCGCAAATGAATCCATCCGGCTGACGCCAAATTACGCCGAGGCGCATTTCTGGCTGGCCGAGGCGCTACGGCTCACGCAGGCCTGGAAGGAGGCGGAACCGGAATACCGAAAATACCTGCAACTCAGCGACTTCGATAGCGGAATGGCGGGTAAGGTGAACTACTACGTGGCCGGTTACCTCTTCGGCATGGGAAAGAAACGGCGCGCGGCGCAGGCCGATATCTGGAAGGAAATGCACAGCGAGGCGAATTTCGGACTTTGCGAGTGCCAGGCGCACCAGAAACGCTACGACGAAGCCATCGGCGCTTGCCAGAAGGCGATCGTGTACGATCCGCTCGATCCTTTCGCGCACTACCGGCTGGCGCTCACGTTTTCCGAAAAATACAATGTGACTGGCGGCCTCGGGTTACTGGCGGCGGCGCGGAAGCACTTCGATACGGTCCAGGAACTGAATCCCGATATGCCGGAAGCGGCCAAGGCTCGCAAGTATATTCAGAACATTGACAGTTTGCTAGCCGCCCAGAACCGCTGACCGCTGGTTCTGCCTGTACCACTCGAGAGTAAGGCGGAGGCCCTCTTCGAAACTGTACTTCGGCGCATAGCCCAACTCCGCGGCGGCAGCAGTAGTATCGGCTTGCGAATCATGGACGTCGCCAGCACGCGGCGCCCCATGCAGCGCGGGAATCGTTTTGCCCTCGAACTTTTGCAACAAGGCCCAGGCCTGGTTCAGCGTGATGCGGCCGCCGTTGCCACCGTTGAACACCTTGCCGGCGACGCCGGGAGCGCGAGCGGCTTTCAGGTTCAACTGAACGACATCGTCCACGAACGTAAAGTCACGCGATTGTTCGCCATCCCCGAAGATGGCGGGGGCTGTACCGGTAAGGATTGATTTGATGAAAAGCGACAGCACCCCGGAGTATTGGCTGGAAGGGTCCTGCCGGGGGCCATACACGTTGAAATAGCGCAGGCACACGGTCTCCAGCTTAAAGCAGCTGGCAAAGACGGATGCGTAGTACTCGCCCGCGAGCTTTTGCAGGGCGTAAGGAGATTTTGGCTTGGGCGTCATCGTCTCCACCTTCGGGAGCACCAGCGAGTCGCCGTATGCCGATGATGACGCCGCATATACGACACGCCCCGCCCCGCCTTCCGCCGCCGCCCGCAAAACGTTGAAAGTCCCGTTGATGTTCACGTCGTGCGAAGGAACGGGGTCTTCGATCGAACGTGGCACCGAGGGTATGGCTGCCTCGTGAAACACTACATCCGCCCCGCGCACCAGCGGCGCGATCTCATCGAAGTTGCGGATGTCCGCGCGGTGAAAATCCACTTGGCCGCGCACTTCATCCAGGTTGCGCTCATTCCCGGAGAACAGATTATCGATCACGCTCACGCGCCCTGAGCCTTCGCGCAACAGTCCTCTCACGATCGCGGAGCCGATGAAGCCGGCGCCGCCGGTCACCACGTATTTATTCATGTGTTTTTAAGTAGTCGATGGAACGGACAGCAATCTCAGCAGCGCTGGGCTGAAAATCGAACACTTCGAGCGACACCCACCCGCCGTAATTCAACTCCTGCAGTTGGCGAAGTACAGCGCCGAAATCGTACTGGGCGGTCCCCGGATAACGCCCGTCCATTTCGTTTACATGCACGTGTTCTATGAGATCGAAGTGCTTTACAATCAATGAAATGTGCGAATCAACCTCATCCACTGCATTATGAGTGTCGAACATTGTTTTTATCGCGGGGCTGGCAATCTCCTTGACGATGTTTGCAGCCTCATCGAGGGTCAACACCACGTCGGACTGGGCAGCGGGAAGCGCCTCCACCAGAACTGTCACCCCGCG
>JAOAPQ010000261.1 GCA_025462965.1 Bryobacterales bacterium | reverse complement strand
CCTTCGCTGGCTCATTGCCGGCTGCATCGGTATCTTTCACGGACTATACTTCGCGCTTTTCCTCGATGAGAGTGCTTACCGCGCGAAATGGGTCTTGACCGGCGCCGCGCTGGCGGAACTCGCATTCATGGCTGTTGCGGGTTCGCTGCTGCTCGCGGCACTTCGAGGTCGGTACCGCAAAATCCCGGCATCGGTATTGCTCGCCGCGGGGCTTGGGTGGTTTGTCCTGCGTTTGGGAGGATGAGTCAGCGGCCGATCGCCAGGCGGTCAGCCAATAACCCGGGCAACCCGGCCTTGCGGATCTTCTCCTGCGCGCCGACGACGTCATACGCGATCCGATGGTAAAACAGAAACTGATCTTCGGGATCGTACAGTATGTAACCCGCTTCCGGGTACTCATCGCGCGGCTGCCCGACAGAACCCGGGTTCAAAAGATAGGCGCTATCCGCGTTGAGATCGAGTAGCATCGGGTTGCTGGGCGTGGAAAGCCCCCAGATCTTACGGCCGCTCAGCTCAAAGCCGCCTTGCAGATGCGTGTGTCCGAAAAACACGACGCGCGTGTTCACGTAGCCGAACGCCTCCGCCGCCTCACTGGTGCTGACGATGTACTCGTCTTCATTTAAGGGCGACCCGTGGACCACCTCGAAGCCATTTACCGCCGCCGGACCCTTGGCCAGGTTGCGGACATAGTCCTTGTTCGCGGGCGTGAGCTCATGATGCGTCCAGATGGTCGCCGCCCGGGCGACCGGATTGAACCATTCAAGGTCCGCCAGTTCGACGCAGGCCTTATCGTGATTGCCCCGCACCGCCACGCTGACGTTTTCACGGGCCCAATCGATCACGCGATTCGGGTCGGCACCATACCCGATGAAATCTCCGCAGCAGACGATCTCGTCATATTGGCCCTTCGCTGCCGAAAGCACCCCCTCCAGCGCTTCCCAGTTGCTGTGGATATCGCTCAGAATCAGATAGCGCACACTTCGATACTATGCTTTTCGCAACCGCAACAGGGTAATCTCGGGCGTGGCGCCCAGACGGGCCGGAATTCCGATAGTCCCGATGCCACGCGTGACATAGCAAAGCGCATCGCCGCGCTGGTACAGTCCCGAGACGTAGCGAGTGTAAAATCTTGCGGGATTCAGCGTCTGTTCGAAAATCTCGAGCGTCACCTGGCCGCCGTGCGTGTGGCCGGCCAGCGTTACGTCCCAGCCCTGCGCGGCAGCTTCGGGAAAGACATCCGGGTTGTGTGAAAGCAGAATGTTCAAGTTGTTGGCGGACTTCAGCCCTTCCACACCACGAAGATAACGCCCGCGCATCTTGAACGGCAGATAATCGACACCGCCGAAATTCAAGGTCGCGTTGCCGAACCGGAGCTGCTGGTTCTGATGCCGGAGGAACCGGATGCCCAGGCTGGCCGCCTGCTTGGTCACGTAACCTTCGGAACCCGTGTAAGCCTCATGATTACCCAGACAGCCGAGCATCCCTGTATCACAGCGCACCCGGTTCAATTGCGCCAGGCAATCGTCAATCGGGTCGCCCCAGGTGGAAATAAGATCGCCTGTCATCAGTGCCACATGGGGACGGAGCTCGTTCGACGCGTCGATCACGCGGGCGAAGTCCTTTACGTTGAGATAGGCGCTCAGGTGCACATCGCTTAACTGCAAAATGCGCAATCCTTCCAGATCCGGATGAAGGCCTTTGATCTTGAGGTCCACCTCGCGCGTTTGAAAGTTCATACGGCCGATGAAGGCGCCGAATGCTTCAGCGGCGAAGGGCGCGAGGATGGCCGCTGTCCCCGCTGTATGGATGAGCCGCCTGCGCACCGGGTTCACTTCTTTCGGGCTGCGGCTCAAAAGAAAGCGGTAGACCAGAAAAATAACATAGGCGATGGAGGACGGGAACATCCAGACTAGCGTGGTTGTCCGCATCCATGCGAAATGGGGAGCCAGCGGGCGGACGGCGGGCCAAAACCAGGGGAAGCTATCCATCAGGATCGTGACCAGCTCGAAGGATCCGATGAAACCGGTCACAACACAAGCGGCGGTGACTCCCCGAACCGAGAACCGCCGCTTTGCCCATGTGATGAAACTGAACCACAGCCCGATCTGGGCGGCCACAAACGGAAGGATCGTGAGTATTTGGTGAAGGAAGTTCTCGCCGTTTGACATCAAGTGGCCGTATCTTCTAGTGTAATCGGCGGCCCCACCATTGTGTGACCACCGCGGCGGCCGCCATTCCCGCCGTCTCGGCACGCAGAACAGTGGTGCCGAGCGTGACGCCGTGCCAACCGGCGGCGTCCAGCCGCTCCCGCTCGCTATCCGTCCACCCGCCTTCTGGGCCCAGCAGGATTCCAATCTCCGCGGGCGCTGCTGCTTCGAGAGCGTCCCACAATCCGGAGCAGCCCGGCCGTTCTTCCAGGCGGCAGCGCCACCCGGAGAACTCTACGGCCGTGAGTTTGAGAGCGTCTGAAATCTCCAGCGGAGCGACGCGGCGGCTCTGCTGTGCGCTTTCCCGGGCAATTTTTCGCCAGCGCTCGGCACGCTTCGCCGCAGCGGCGAGCAGCCCCGCCTCGCTCCGGGCGGTCTCCACCGGCACGATGCGCGTCACGCCAAGTTCAGTCGCTTTCTCCACGAGCCACTCGAAACGGTCGAATTTGAACAACGCCGCAAACAGCGTGAGCGGCGGTAATGGCGGTGCGGAGGCAAGTTGCTCCAGTACACGAAAACGTACGGCCGATTTACCCGATTCAGTCACTTCGGCCAGGTAAGCCGCTTGGCCATCGGCTATCTCGAACTGTTGACCTGGCTCGGCACGAAGCACCCGGGCGAGGTGGTGCGCTTCGTCACCTGTCAGCTGCGCACGCCCATCCTCCACGCACTCTACGAAAAACCTTCGCCGGGCCACGTACAAGAATTGCATGGGAAGGCTTATGATCCAGTAAGACTCTTCGCCAAATGATCGCTCTCCTTCGCGGCACTCTCCTTGAAAAGCATCCTAACCAGGCGATCGTGGATGCCGGTGGAGTCGGCTACGACCTCACGATTCCGGTCTCCACTTTCACCGGCCTGCCCGAGACCGGTAGCGAGGTCCGGCTCCGCGTCCACACGCACGTCCGCGAGGATGCGCTGGCGCTCTTCGGGTTCCTTTCACAGGACGAGAAAATCCTTTTCGAAAAATTGATTGGCGTGGGCGGGATCGGCCCCAAACTAGCCATCACAATCCTTTCGGGACTCGCCGCCGCTGACCTGATCGCGGCAATCCGGAACGGGGCGCTGGAGCAACTGGTGCGCATACCCGGAGTTGGCAAAAAGACGGCCGAGCGCATGGTCCTGGAACTGCGCGACAAACTGGTCGCGGCGGGGCCTGCCGCGGGCACCGGCCCGGCTCAGCCGGCGCTATCCTCCATCGAGAGCGATGTTCTCTCGGCGCTCCTGAACCTCGGATGCGCGAGGCCGGCCGCTGAGGCCGCCGTGCGCAAAGCCAAGGCCGCGGGCGCGCCTGTTCAGTTTGAGGCGCTCTTCCGCCGGAGTCTTGAGCACATACGCTAATCTGGTCATCGGATGCACGATCAGCGCATCATTTCCGCCGCGTCCGACGCTGAGGACGCTCAGTTTGAAGCCGGGTTGCGCCCCCGACGGCTGAAGGACTTTACCGGCCAGACGAAGCTCAAGGAGAATCTCGCGATCGCCATCGAAGCGGCGCGCCATCGCGGCGAGGCGATGGACCACGTGCTGCTCTATGGTCCGCCTGGACTGGGGAAGACGACCCTCGCCGCGATCATCGCTGCCGAGTTGGATGTCGCGTTCGACCAGACTTCCGGACCGGTGCTCCAGAAGAAGCTCGACCTTTCCGGCGTTCTCACGAACATCCAGGAACGGCAGATTTTCTTTATCGATGAGATCCATCGCCTGATGCCGGATATCGAGGAGATGCTGTATTCGGCGCTCGAAGATTTCCAGCTCGACCTGCTGATTGGCTCAGGGCCGGGAGCGCGCACAATGCGTATCCCCATTCAGCGCTTCACTGCGGTTGGCGCCACTACGCGGCAGGGCCTGGTTAGCGCCCCATTGCGCGGGCGCTTCGGTCTGGTGCTGCACCTGAACCACTACAATGTGGACGAGCTGAAGACCATCGTCGCGCGCTCGGCGCGCTTGCTGGATGTCGCGATAGACGATGAAGGCGCGGCCGAGATTGCGCGCCGCAGCCGTGGAACGCCGCGCATCGCGAACCGGCTGCTGAGGCGGGTGAGGGACTTCGCGCAGGTGCGCGCGGACGGCCGGATCTCGCTCGTGACGGCGGAGACGGCGCTCGATCTTCTGGAAGTGGATCGCTTCGGGCTTGATGAGATCGATCAAAAAATCATGCATACGGTGCTCGAGAAATATCGCGGCGGCCCGGTTGGCGTGAACACGATCGCCGCGTCTGTGAACGAGGAGCCGGAGACCATCGAAGATGTCTACGAGCCGTATTTGATTCAGCTCGGATTTTTGCACCGGACACCGCGCGGACGCGTGGCGACTGAACGCGCATTCGAATATTTCAAAGTCGAGCGGCGCTGGCAAAACGGCGTGCAGCAGCCGGGCTTGTTTTGAAAACCATCTATCTGGGTCTGGGTTCGAATGTCGGCGATCGGGAAGCCAATATCCATGGGGCCGTGGATGCGCTGAGCGCCGGCGGGGTGTTTGTCAAACGCCTCTCGCCCATTTACGAAACGGAGCCACAGGGCCTCGCGGCGCAAGGCTGGTTTTTGAATGCCGTGGCGGAGGCGGAAACGGAGCTGTTCCCCTTGCAGCTTCTTGGGCGCATACACGCTGTTGAGCGGAAGCTGAAACGCCGGCGGACCGTGGTGAACGGCCCTCGGACCATCGACATCGATCTTCTGCTCTACGGCGATTCAGTCATCGCAACGCCCAAGCTGAGGGTCCCGCACCCACGCTATCGAGATCGCCGATTCGTGCTGGCGCCGCTCGCAGACCTCGCGCCTGCCCTGCGAGACCCGGAAACGCGCCAGACAGTGGCGACCATGCTAGCGCGTCTACGCGGTCAAACAGTCGTTCAGGCGTGACCTGCTGCTTTTTCTCCGCCGTCCTTACATTCCCAATCCAGAATGAATTCGCGACCGTCTCGTGCGACGATGCCGCCGTTATGTCCAAAATTGAAATCGTCTTGACCTGATCGAGATCCAGTTGCCCATCCGGATCCGCTGGACCATTCGGGTCGAGACTGAAAGCCGAAAAAACTACGGCGCGGTGCTCTATCTTTCCACCGCCCAGAATGTCCACCGTCGTGCTGTAGCGCGGGCCTTGCCCTTTCCCGGGATTGCGTTCCTCGAGTGAAAACACCAGTTGGGCGGGCTTATCGGAGGCGATATCGAATGCCAGACGGTTCCAGCCGCGCAGGTCGAGCCTCGGCAGCAATTTCGTGATCACCGCGTACTTCTCTTCCTCCTGCTGGTACCGGGCCCGCATTCCGCGATTCTCGGGTGTCAGACTCACCCCGCCCAGCGTGATCCATTGCAGGACTGGGCGTGGGAAATCGTCGATGACAACGCCCTCACCGGACGCGCCGCTCCTTGGAAGTGGTTCGCTAGAGATCTCGAAATCGTCAATGAACATTGTATGCTTTCCCGATTTCGCCTCAATGATAATAGGTACTTCAGTTTTTTGTGCATGACTGCTGAATATCTGGCTTACGTCGAACAATCCGACCGATTGTATCTGGTCTGTGTCGAGCCGGTTATCGGCATCTTTCGGATCGTTTGGCCCCTCGTTCAGGGTGAAATCCGAGGGCTCCAACTCGATCCGCTGCCACGTATCGCCCGGCGACCAGACGATGCGCATATAGTGTCCGCCAGGCGGCTTCTCGTTCAGGAGTACCGCGATGGCGGCAGGCGAATCTGTCTTGAGCCAAAACCCGAGCGCCTTCATTTCGCTGATAGGCTCCTTCACCGGCCACGCCGCGAACGCCGGTCCGTGGCTCACGTCGTAATCGAACGCCAGCGCGCCTTTGCCGCTCTTCACGTCGCCAGGTTCGCGCGTCACCCGGATATTGCCGTTTTGACCGAATGAAGCCCAGCCCTCGTCACCGTTCTCGAACGTTTGCCGCACTAGCGGGGCTGCCGCAACCGCGACGACAGCGGCTGCGAGGAACAGGGCGCAACGCTTCATGACAGCTATTACGCACTATCGCCCTGGGATGTTCAAATGCTACTTCAGTGCCGCCGAATGGTTCGCGAAATTGATCAGCGCTCCGGGAAAAACGCCCAGGATGAACGTGCCCAAAACCGGCAGAAACAGGGCTGCCTGCAACGTGAACGGAAGTGGTTCGATGTTGCTGGTCACTTCTCCCGGCTCGCGCATGTACATCATGACCAGGATGCGGAGATAGTAATACGATGCTACCGCGCTGTTCAGCAAGCCAAGCACTGTAAGCCAGACCAGGTTCGATTGCAGCGCGGCCTTAAAGATATAGAACTTGCCGAAGAAACCGCCCGTGAGTGGCACGCCGATAAGCGAAAGAATCAGGACCGTGAGCAGAGCGGCGGTCACGGGTTGCGTGACGCCAAGGCCCGCGAAATCTTCGATGCTGAGGTGGCGCTCGCCTTTACCCGAGAGATGCACCACCACCGCGAACATGCCGATGTTCATGCAAGCGTACGCGGCGAGGTAGAACATGGCCGCGGCGGTGCCGATCTCCGAGCATGCGGCCAAAGCCACCAGCACATACCCGGCGTGGGCAATGGAGCTATACGCCATAATGCGCTTGATGTTGTTTTGCAACAGCGCGCCGAAGTTGCCGATCGTCATCGAAAGCAGCGCGGAAAGCCAGACCAGTGGCGCCCATCCATGCGCGTCGCTCTGGAACGCCGTCATGAAGATGCGCAGGAAGATCGCGAAAGCGGCGGCCTTCGGACCCGCCGACATGAAAGATGTAACCGGAGTTGGAGCGCCCTGATACACATCGGGAGCCCACACCTGAAACGGTGCGGCGGAAATCTTGAAGAGGATTCCCACGAGCATCAGCGCTATCGCGATCCCAATCATAGCGACCGGGGGCGAGGCCGCGCTGATCAACACTCTTCGTATATCCGTAAGCGCGACCGAACCGGTTGCGCCATACACAATAGCGATGCCGTAAAGGAAGAACGCCGTGGCGAATGACCCGAGTAGGAAATACTTCAGCGCGGATTCATTGGCGCGCTTGTCATCGCGGAGATACCCGCAGAGGATATATGTGGCGATGGAGGAGATCTCCAGGCCGATGAAGATCATGATCAGCGAATTGGCCGAAACCATGAGGCACTGACCGGCCAGCGAAAACAAAATGAGCGCGTGGAATTCGCCGGGATCGGTACCTTCGCGGTGCAGAAATCGGTACGAGGACAGCACCGTGGTAATGCCGACGCTGAGGACCAGAACGCGGAAGAAGGTAGCAAACCCATCCACGACCATCAGGTCCGAGAATGCCGTGCCCGGATTGGTGAAAGCGAATAGCGATGCCGCGATCGCGCTCAGGATTGCGACGATCGAGAAATTCCCGAACAGGCTTGGGTAGCGATCCTTCGCCAGGGGGATCAGCACCATCATGAACGTGCCCGCTGCGGAAAGGA
The DNA here is from genome assembly GCA_025462965.1 of Bryobacterales bacterium. Classification (GTDB taxonomy): domain Bacteria; phylum Acidobacteriota; class Terriglobia; order Bryobacterales; family Bryobacteraceae; genus JALYXI01. The sequence goes on along the minus strand of JAOAPQ010000261.1, from coordinate 422 downwards.
TGAGTTCGGGCAAAAGCCGGATGATCTCTTCCGTGCGCGGCGTCGTATAAGTGAAGGCTTCAGCGAGCACGCGCGGTCTCCCTATTGTTCGGCAGTAACTGAACCCGGAATGGCACGTTTGCCTTGCTTTCATCCAGTATCTGACTGGTACTGCTGCTGATTGCGGGGAGGAAGGTTTGGGTGTACACGCCCATCCAGACCATCATCACGACGAGCGGAACCACGCAGGCCCACTCGCGTCCATTCATATCGGGAAGCGGTGTCCGTGCCTCTCCGTAAAAGACGCGCTGGTACATCCAGAGCATATAGCAGGCGGAGAGAATAACCCCAAGCGCGGCCCAGGCGGCCCATGTGAAATTCGCCTGCGCCGCGCCCTGCAGAATCAGGAATTCGCCAATGAAATTATTCAGGATCGGCAGGCC
>JAOAPQ010000260.1 GCA_025462965.1 Bryobacterales bacterium | reverse complement strand
GTGATGAGGTTCGATTCAATCGGCACGTCCTCTTCCATGCCGAGCCGCAGCATCAGGTTCTGCATGCGCTCGCCGCCGAAGATGCGGAGAAGATCGTCCTGGAGTGAGAGATAAAACCGCGAGCTGCCGGGGTCGCCCTGGCGGCCGGCGCGGCCGCGTAGCTGGTTATCGATACGCCGGGATTCATGGCGCTCGGTACCGAGAATATGCAAGCCGCCGAGCGCGACCACTTCAGCGTGCTCCTTTTCGGTGGAGGCCTTGTATTTGGCCACGGTCTCTTCCCACTCGGCCTTCCCCTCCGGAGTGGTGATCATGATCTCGGGGTCTTTGCCGGCCTTGCGCATGGATTCACGCGCTCGGGATTCGGCGTTGCCGCCGAGCAGAATATCGGTACCGCGGCCGGCCATGTTGGTGGAAACGGTGACCGCGCCCTTGCGTCCTGCCTGCGCGACGATGAACGCTTCGCGCTCGTGATTTTTGGCGTTCAGCACTTCGTGCTTGACGCCCATCTTCTTCAGGATGGTTGAGAGCCGCTCCGACTTCTCGACTGAGATTGTGCCGACCAGAACGGGTTGGCCGCGATCGTTGAACTCTTTAACTTCTTTGGCGGCGTTGCGGAATTTCTCTTCCTCGGTCCGATAGACGAAATCCTGATTCTCCTTGCGCAGCATCTTGCGGTTGGTCGGAATCTCCACCACGTCGAGCTTGTAAATCTTCTGGAACTCGGCGGCTTCGGTGGTGGCGGTACCGGTCATGCCAGCGAGTTTGGAATACATGCGGAAGTAATTCTGGAACGTGATGGTGGCGAGCGTCTGGTTTTCGCGCTCAATCTTCACGTTTTCCTTCGCTTCCACCGCCTGGTGAAGACCATCGCTCCACCGGCGTCCAGGCATCAGGCGGCCGGTGAATTCATCGACGATAATGACTTCGCCGTCCTTCACGACATAGTCTTTATCGAGGTGGAACAGCACGTGGGCTTTCAGCGACTGCTGCACGTGGTGGTTCATTTCGATGTATTCGGGCTCGTAGAGGTTCGGGATATTCAGCAGCTTCTCGACTTTGAGAACGCCCTCTTCGGTAAGTGCTACCGAGCGGTGCTTCTCATCGACCGTGAAATCGCCCGTCGTGTATTTCTCGCCCGGTTCTTTGCCTTCGATGACTTCCCCGCGGACCAAGCTCGGGATGATGCGGTTGACCTTGTAGTACTTGTCCGTGGATTGCTCACTCGGCCCGGAAATGATCAGCGGCGTGCGGGCTTCGTCGACCAGAATGGAATCGACTTCGTCGACAATCGCGAAGTTGTGCCCGCGCTGCACGCAGTTGGCGAGCTGGAACTTCATGTTGTCGCGCAGGTAGTCGAAGCCGTACTCGTTGTTGGTGCCGTAAGTAATATCGGCGGCATAACTCTCGTGGCGCTCACGATCGTCCAGATCGTGGACGATGATGCCGGTGGTGAGGCCAAGGAAGCGGTAGAGGCGGCCCATCCACTCGGCGTCGCGTTTGGCCAGATAGTCGTTCACGGTGACAACATGGACGCCCTTTCCGGAAAGCGCATTGAGATACGTGGGGAGCGTGGCGACCAGCGTCTTACCTTCGCCGGTCTTCATTTCGGCGATCTTGCCTTTGTGCAGGACAATACCGCCGATGAGCTGCACGTCGAAGTGCCGCATGTTGAGAACACGGCGGCCGCCCTCGCGGGCGACGGCGAAAGCTTCGATCAGAAGATCGTCAAGCGAGGCGCCCTGGCTCAGCTTTTCCTTGAAACCGATGGTCTTCGCCGCGAGATCGATATCCGAGAGCTTTTGGAGTTCCGGCTCGAGTGCATTGATGGCCGCGATCATGGGCTGCAGCGCCTTGATTTCGCGTTCGTTTTTCGTGCCGAATATCTTGGCCAGAATGGGATCGATCATGTAAGTCTCTATCTCTATTTTAGCGTGCCGTTTGGGATGCGGAAGTCTTGCTTTTCCAGGCGAACAGTACGATGCCGGCCGCGACGGAAACGTTCAGAGACGCGATCTTGCCAGCCATGGGGATGCGCACCAGCACATCGCAGTGCTCACGCACCTGTTGGTGCAGTCCCTTCCCTTCGGCGCCGAGGACGATAGCGGCGGGCATATTCCAGTCGACGCGATCATGGTCCTCCGTGCCGCGCTCGTCGATTCCGTAGATCCAGAAGCCGCGCTTCTTCAGATTTTCCAGAGTTCGGTTGATGTTGGTGACGCGCGCCACCGGCAGATGCTCGAGCGCGCCGGCGGCGGCCTTCGCGACAGTCTCAGTGAGGCCCGCGGCTCGGCGCTCGGGTATCAGGATCGAACTGGCACCCGCGGCATGAGCAGTGCGGATGATGGCGCCGAGGTTGTGCGGATCTTCCACACCGTCGAGCACCACGACGAGCCTGGCGTCTTCAGTTGATTCTTCGTATTCGGCGTACTTGGTTGCCGCGCCCAGCGCGATCACGCCCTGGTGAGTCGACGTCCCCGCCAAGCGCTGCAAAGCCTCGCGGTTTTCGAAACGCACCGGCGTGGACGACTCGCGGGCCAGATCGACGACTTCCTGGATGCGCGCGCCGCCTGCTCCTTTCGCGATGAGAATGCGGTCGAGCGGACGGTTGGCGCGGAGCGCTTCGACCACGGGATGGATGCCGATGAGAATTGCCACTACTGCTTTACTTTCGTCCAGGTCGCCAGATCGAACCGGTCGCCGTGCTCAAGGAAGTAATACGGCTTTCCGCCTTCGGTGATGGCGATCTTACTTTTCCCGATAACGGAGAAGCCGCTCCCGTGCACAACGATCGCAGTGCTTTCGTCTATGCCAAGGCCGAGGAGATCGGGATGGGCGGCAATCACCGCGCCCATGTCGCCCTCTCGATGGCGCGTGATGATGTGCTGGTCGATGGCGACGTTCGTCATCAGGCCAAGCCCCTCCTCATACCCGGGGGCCATCATGATGGTGTTCCCTTCGTGCGCTCCACGGACAAGGTAAGACCCGATGATCGTCGCTCCGGCCGAGGAGCCTCCGATAACGCCGCCCCGATTCAGCAGCGCGAAGAGTTCCTTCTGGGTGCGCGTGTTCAGATAGGAATCGACCAGGTGCCACTGGCGCCCGCCCTCGAACCACACGGCACGGGCCTTGGCGATGGGTTCAACGAACGCCTTCGAATCGGCAACACCGCGGTCCGTGGTGTGGAGTAGCGTAAGGTTTGTGGCGCCAGCTTTCTTGAGCCACGACTTATCGAGATAAGAGGGTTCGTAATCTTTCGCGCCGCTGGCAGTGGGGATCACGACGATGGGTGCATCCTTGCCGCCCGCGAGTTGGAGGAACTCGTCCGCGATTTCAGGACCGACCTGGCCTCCGCCGACGATAACGAGGTTTCCTTTGGCCGGACCGGTGGTGATCCCGGCGGAAGCTGGCAGCGCAAACAAGAGGCCGAGCGCAAGCCGGAGAAAGCGAGTCATTTACGTATGGTACGGCAGTTAGGAAATCTTCGGAAAGCGGCTAAGCGGGAAGGTGTCGACAGGCACGGAACGCTGCTGCGAGAGAACGCCTCCATCCACCACCAGACATTCGCCGGTTATGTAGCGCGCGTCATCGCTTGCCAGGAACACAGTGGGGCCGGCGAGGTCTTCCGGCATGCCCATCCGGCCGAGCGGAACGACTTTGCCACGTTCGATGGCATTCTCGTCGGTAAGGTCGTACGTGCGGATCACACCCGGAACGACTGCGTTGACGCGGATGCCGTACGGCGCGAGGTCAAGGGCCATGGCCCGCGTCATTGCTTCGATGCCGCCTTTCGAGGCGTCGTACGCGACATTGCCTCGATGCGCCCGCGTTGCTCCCCCGCTCGACATGCTGAGGATCACACCCGAACTCCGGCGCGCCATGATGTGCGCGGCGCGATGTGAGCACAGGAACGCGCCTTTCAGGTTGATGCCAAGGACGGTGTCCCACCACTGCTCGTCACCTTCGAGGAAGTGACGTTCGGCGGTGATGAGCCCGGCGTTGTTGACCAGGATATCGACCGTGCCGAAGGCCGCAAGAACGCGGTCGAATAGGACGTCGACCTGGGACTTGCTGGAGACGTCGGCTTGGATGGCGATAGCGCTGGCGCCGATAGCCGAAGCGACTTCCCGGGCGCGGGCCTCGTTCACATCGTTGACCGCGACGCGGGCTCCTTCGGCGGCGAAGCGTTCGGCCACCGCGCGGCCGATCCCGTGGCCGGCTCCGGTGACGATAACGGATTTATTGGTGAAACGCTGCAAGAATTCAGTCTAGCTGAGTGGAATAACTCTGACGATCTAGCCCTCACAAGAGGGTGAAAGAGCGGTGATCATCCGCTTTATCGATGGTAGGCTGATTGCCATGCCGCGAACGTTTCTGATCGACACCGACACAGCTTCGGATGATGCCGTGGCATTAATCATGGCGTTGCGTGAGCCGGATGTTCACGTCGCTGCCATCACCACGGTCGCAGGAAATGTTCCGGTGGACCAGGCAGCGCGAAACGCCCTGTACGTCGCGGAGCTTTGCGGTTCGGATGTGCCTGTGTTTGTAGGTGCGGGACAACCCCTTTGGCGTGAGTATACCCACGCGCAGTGGTTCCATGGAACGGATGGTTTGGGCGATCACGGGTATCCCGCGCCCAGGCGATCGGCTGAGCAGTCCCACGCGGTGGACGCGATCATTGCGTGCGTCAACGCTAATCCCGGTATCACGTTGGTCACGCTCGGCCCTCTCACGAATGTTGCTCTTGCGCTGGCAAAAGATCCGGATGTCGCGGAAAAGGTGAGCCGTTGCGTGGTGATGGGTGGCAATCCGTGTTGCGAGGGGAACGTGACTCCAGCAGCGGAATATAACATGTGGGTGGACCCGGAAGCGGCCCGAATGGTGCTACGTTCCACGATGCCGATCGACTTGGTGGGATGGCATTTGTGCCGCGGCGAAGCGGCCCTCAATATAGATGACATCGAACATACTCTGGCGTCAGCGACGCCGCTTGCCCGCTTCGCCATCGAGTGCAATTCGACCGCGATGGAAGCCTACCGCATTCAAACCGGTGAAATCGGGATCTCTCTGCCCGATCCGATTGCAATGGCGATAGCAATCGATCCGTCAATCTGCACGTTCGCGAGCAAACACTTCGTCGATATAGAGGTGGCCAGCGATTTGACGCGCGGGGCGACGGTAGTGGACCGCCTCGGAGTGGCTCCTGACAATCGCAATCGCGACGTGTGGAAGCCTGTAATCGCAGGGGATAGACAGACCCGGGTGTGCTGGTCCATCGATTCCGAGCGCTGGAAGAACGCTTTTTACACGGCTGTCGGGGCCAATCACGGAAGCCGACGAATCGTCTCGACAGAAAACTAGCCTGAATTTTTTTAGCTAGAATGCCGTTGGAAACTTGTAATTGACATGAGTGGGTTCGCCCGTACCGAATCCCACATAGGCCCGAAACACCACGCGCCCTGTTGCCGCCACATATACGCCCAACCCGATATCGTGCCGCAGGCTGTGGAGCGCCAGACCGGACGGCACAACCGCAACCTTCCCTAAATCGTAGAAAGAGAGCACGCCCACCGGACCCCAAACCGGATGACGATACTCGGCCTGAAACAAGACTCTACTGGGGCCGCGAAACCGGTAATCAACGAACCCGCGTAAAGTATCATTGCCCCGGAGATCGGCGCCGCCGAGCGTCTCGTCGAAGTAGAAAGGCACCTGGCTGCCGTGCCCGGTGTAAGCAATTCCCACAAGGGCATTGAAGCTCAGGTCGCCGGCTGAACAGTAGGCCGCGCTTCGCGAACTTGGGCAGAGAAAGTTGGCGAGCCCGCCGCGTTTGGCGGGAGTCGCCCGCGTGGGAATACGGATGTTATATTCCGTCCGGATTGCCGCCCAGAGGCGTTGGAAGGAATAGCGCGAGCCATTGAGATCCTGGTAAAACGAGTAACCTGCTTGTAGATCGGAGTAGTTCGTTCCATGCGCGGGTATGCGAAATCTCAGGCGCGGTTCGTAGCGGATAAAGTTATGGCGGGAACCGAGTCCCGGTGCTCCGGGTGCGCCATACAACGATTCGATGGAAGGTTCGGACGTATTCGCGCCTGGATGGATCCGGGGCTGTAGATAGTCGATAGCGAAACCTATAGAGCTCCGATCACTCAGAGGCAGCGTGGAGCTGGCGCCGAATTGAAACTGTCTGAAACGATAGTTTGAAACGCCCGAGAGGCTCGTATCGGGGCCGATTCCATAGAAGTCCTGCTCCTTCGCATCGAGCAAGCGCGCACGGAGAGTGACAGAGAATTTGGAATCGCTGCGCAGACCATCCCGGCGCAGAGAGATGGCCTCCTGGCCATAGCGGCGGCCGCTGAACGGGGGATCTGGGAGGGCGCATTTGCAGAAGATCGAGGGCGCGGCGAAGGTAAGCCCGGCATCCAGTACGTATGACTTGTCGTTGGAAACCGCGGCCTGTAGCGAGGGCAGCATTTCGAATTCGCCCCCCCGTTTGACGGTTTCAACTTTCAGGCCGAAACCCACGCCCGTCCCGGGAGCGATCGTGCTCAACGTCAGATGCACTGGGCGGTGAGTGAATATCTGCTCCACACATTCCTCTAGCCAGTGCTTACCGTTATGGAGGTTCGCGCGCTCGAAGCAGGCAATATGGAGCTCATCCCTGGTTTGACCGTAGCCCGCCGAGAGGCTCAAAAAGAGCAGCAGGAACACGCGTGGCATCAGGGTTGGCCTGAATGGTGCGCGCGGGCTCGGGCGAACACACGGGTGGCGAACGAATGTACCTCGTGATCTGTCCGAAGTGAATCCGGGGTCGCAACCCGATGGCTGCCCGGAAGGCCTTCATTCATCAGCGTCGCTGTTCCGAGATGGAGTAGCTGAAGGTCGTTTGCGAGCCGCGCGGTTTGTCTACCGGAAGGGGCGGGATGGCAAACAAGCTCAGGATCATCCGTGCGCGCGATTTCGAGTGTGGCCAAATCGGCAAACGAACTCGCGTGCGCGGCCCTGGCACGGAGCTTGCCGTCGGAGCGTTCGCCTGCGTTGAACAAGGTACGTGCCGTGGCGATCAGTGAGGTGTGATCGTAGATCCGGCTGGACCGCGTGCCCTTCTGAATGTATGGGGAGACAATGACCGCGGGTACGCGAACGCCATGGCGATCGAAACCGAAAGGAGGATCGAGGCATGGTTTGTCGCCCGGAGGAATTGCGGGGCCGGGGGGGACATGATCGAACAACCCGCCGTGCTCGTCGTAAGTAATGACGAGCATCGCCTTTTCCCAAATGCGTTGATTGCGAGAGACGGCCTGGAAAACGCGATAGATCAAGCTCTCCCCGGCTCTCACATCGCTATCGGGATGCTGATCGTTCTGCGCTCGGAAAGTTCCGCCTTCAAAGCTGGAACTATAGCGAGGCTCCACGAAACAGTAGTTCGGCAAGTCGCCCTTTTCACAATCCGAATAGAAGTCGTCGATGGTGCCGAAGTAGTGATCCTGCCGCCGCAAGAGCCCCTTGAATGTAGCGGCCGCGGTCCAGCCGTCGGAGTAGATGGATGCGGAGACGTTGTATGAATCCAGCAGTTCGTAAATCGTGAAGAACGGATCAGTGATGTACTCGGGCGACATGTCGAGCCGGCCGAATGAAGTGCCCGCATGAGCGTAAAGGCGGTTAGGCAAGGTGGGACCGGGAACCGAGGAAAACCACCGGTCGCAAACGGCATAGTGCGCCGCGAGCCTGGTGAGAATCGGCAGATCGGACGGACCGAAAGACTTCATTATGTTGTGCGAAGTCTCAGTCGGGGGCTTCGGGTACTTGCGGCTATAGGCCTTCACGAACCCCTCCATCCGGGGCCGCTGGCCGTTCGCGGGCGTATAGGTTTCGAACTGCTGAAAATTCACGTCGCTGAAGTCGTGACCAGGATCGGGATAAAAGTCGCCGGAAAACCGTGCGCCCGTGCTGGTGCTAACGGGGACGCCCTCGCGATCCAGATTGGCGAATGTCTTTCCGATCAGCCCATCGGCTCCGGGCAGATCAGCGTACCCGAGCATGTGGTCATACGATCGGTTTTCCAGCATGAGCACGATCAGGTGTTCGATCCTGGGGGTCATCGGCGCGGCGGAAATACATCCTTATTACGCCACGACATACGCAGCCTATGGGGTGAACTCGGATACAGACCGAAAAAGAAAAGGAATGTTCCACCCAAAATGACCATTTTCAGGGGATGGCCACCCACCATGTACCATGAAAGCGCATGGTGCAAGACGTGGCGCGCATCGCGCAGATGCGCCTGATCGTAGACCAGTTACGCGCCCTCGAAAACAAGCTGCGCGAGGGCGGCGGACCCGCGCGCGTCACGAAGCAGCACAAAGCGGGCAAGATGACGGCGCGGGAACGGATCGCCGCGCTGATCGATCCAGGCACGCGATTGCTCGAAATCGGATTGCTCGTCGCCTACGACCAGTACGACGGCCAGGCCCCGGCGGCGGGCGTCGTAACAGGGATCGCCCGGATCGAAGGGCGGCCCGCCGTTATCGTGGCGAACGACGCGACAGTGAAAGCTGGAGCGTGGTGGCCGGAGACCATCACCAAGATCCTGCGGGCTCAGGAAATCGCGATGCGGAATCACGCGCCCATCGTGTACCTGGTGGATTCGGCGGGCGTGAATCTGCCATATCAGGATGGAATTTTCCCCGGCCAATACGGAGCGGGTCGGATCTTCTTTTATAACTCGCTGATGCGGCGGAAACTGCGAATACCGCAAATTGCCGCGGTGATGGGACCGTGCATCGCGGGCGGCGCGTACCTGCCCGCGCTGAGCGATTTCGTCATCATGGTGGATAAAACCAGCTTCATGGGCCTCGGGGGAGCGAATCTGGTCAAGGGCGCGACAGGTCAGGCCGTCGATCAGGAAACGCTCGGCGGAGCGCGCATGCACAACACGGTGAGCGGCGTGGCGCATTACCTGGCCAACGACGACGCCGATTGTCTTTCCATGATCCGCGCGCGCTTCCGCCAACTGCCGCTACCGCCGCACGCGCCTCCGCAAACCATGCCTCTCCGCGACACTGACGATCTCTACGCCGTTCTGCCCACGGACCACCGGCTGCCGTATGAGATCGAAGATGTGCTGTTTCGCGTTTTCGATGGCGCCGATTACCTGGAGTTCCAGGCCGGACACGCGCCCGAGATGCTGTGCGCCACCGCGCGGCTCTCCGGTCATGCTGTGGCCGTGATCGCGAACCGGCGCGGATTCCTCGGCAAGCGCATCGGGGGCATCATCTATGCGGAATCGGCGCGCAAGGTGGCATACTTCGTCGAGATGGCGGAGCGCGCCGGGTTACCGCTCATTTACGTACAGGATGTTTCGGGTTTCATGGTGGGGACGGAGGCGGAAAGCAATGGGATCATTCGAGCGGGAGCGGAAATGGTGGAGGCGATGTCGTGCGCCACTGTTCCCAAGATCGTGCTGACCATCAACCATGCGAGCGGCGCGGGCTATTACGCGATGGCCGGGCAGGGCTTCGATCCGCACTTTACCTTTAGCTGGCCAACGGCGCGCATCGGCGTGATGGAAGGCGATTCGGCGGTGGTGGCGCTCTACTCGGCGGAACTCGATCAGGTCAAGTCGAGCGGGACAGCCATGCCGGGAGACCTGAAGGAAGCAATGGACCGCACGCGGGCCGATTATGAGCGCTGGCTGGATGCGAAGTACGCCGCGGCCCGCGGTCACGTGGACGCGATCATCGATCCGCACGAAACGCGGGCGGTGCTCACCCAAGCGCTCGAATTTGCGCTGACGCGGCCGCGCTCGCATTCGCATGTGATGGAGACGCTGTGATCAGAATTGCAAACGGCCAGGGATTCTGGGGCGATTGGCTGGAAGCGCCGGTGCGGCTGGTCGAGCAGGGGCCGATCGACTACCTGATTCTCGACTACCTGGCCGAGGTCACCATGTCTATCCTGCAGAAGCAGAAGCTGGCTGATCCTTCGAAAGGCTACGCCTCGGACTTCCCTCCCCTGATCGCGAGGCTCGCGCCGGCGATTCGCGAACGCGGCATCAAAGTGATCGCCAACGCGGGCGGCGTGAATCCGAGAGCGTGCGCGAAGGCCGTGCTGGCTGCGGCGCCGGGTTTAAAGGTGGCGGTTGTGGTGGGCGACGACGTCTTCTCGCGCATCGACGAATTGCTTGCGAAAGGTCACGAGATGCGCGACATGGACACGGGCGCGCCGCTCAACCGGATCCGGGATCGCATCCTGAGCGCGAACGCTTACATCGGAGCATTTCCGCTTGCAGAAGCGCTGGCTACCGGCGCGGATATCGTGATCGCCGGACGCTCGACCGATACAGCGCTGGCGCTCGCGCCCATGGTGCATCGCTTCGGTTGGGGGCCCGGCGACTATAACCAACTAGCGGCCGGAACCATCGCCGGACACATTGTGGAGTGTGGGGCGCAATGCACCGGCGGTAACTGCCAGGTGGACTGGCAGACGATCCCGGACATGGCGAATATCGGTTATCCGATCGTGGAAGCTGAGCCTGATGGATCGTTCGTCGTTACCAAGCACTCAGGCACCGGCGGGCGCGTTTCCAGGGATACGGTGAAGGAGCAACTGCTGTACGAGCTGGGCGATCCGAAGAAGTACTTGACGCCGGATTGCTCGGCGGATTTCACTTCGATCCAGCTGGCAGATGCCGGGACGGACCGGGTGCATGTTTCCGGCATCCGCGGCGGCCCGCGTCCGGAAACGCTGAAGTTGTCCATCAGCTTCGCCGATGGCTGGAAGGCGATCGGCACGCTGGTTTACTCATGGCCGCAGGCGCTGGAGAAAGCGAAGGCCGCGGACGCGATCGTGCGTGCGCGACTCTGCCAGTTAGGGTTGAGCTTTGAAGAGATCCGGACGGAGTATCTCGGAGTCAACGCGTGCCATGGGACCGTCGCGCCGGTGGTTCAAGATCCGGCCGAGGTTCAGCTCCGCATCGGCGTCCGCGATCGCGACCGGAAGGCCGTAGACCGCTTCACGCGGGAGCTTGTGCCTCTGGTGTTGAACGGTCCGCCGGGGGCGACCGGGTTCGGCGATGGCCGGCCACCGGTTCGTGAAATCGTGGCATACTGGCCGGCTCTGCTGCCGCGTGAGGAAATTCAGACCAGCGTGGAAGTGTTTTCATGAAGGCTCCACTAAGCCGGTTCGCGCACACGCGATCGGGGGACAAGGGAGATACCGTAAATATCGGAGTGATCGCGTGGCGCGAGGAGGATTATCCTGTGCTGGTCAGGGAGTTGACGGCCGAGCGGGTGAAGGCGTTTTTCGGCGAGATGGTCAAAGGAACGGTGGAGCGTTTTGAGTTGCCGAATCTCGGTGCGTTAAACTTCCTGTTGCACGAAAGCCTGGGCGGCGGGGGGACGGTGACGCTTCGCGTCGACGCACAGGGCAAGACTTACGGAGCCGCGCTGCTGCGCATGGAAATCGATGTCTGAGATTCTTGAGATCCGGCGGGAAGACCGCGTTCTTTTCTTAACTCTGAACAGGCCGGAGAAACGCAATGCGCTGAACCTGCAGCTATCGCAGGAGTTGGTTCGGGCGCTCTACTCGGCAGATGGAGATGCGGGCATCGGCGCTGTGCTGATTGCCGCGAACGGCAAGGCCTTCTGCGCCGGCATGGACCTGAGCGAGGTCGGGCATGTGGAGACGAGCCGGCTGGACTCCATTCATGACTCGCTGTTCACCATGGGGGCGCGGCTGACGAAGCCGATCGTGGCGGCGGTGAGTGGACCGGCGCTGGCGGGCGGGACCGGGCTGGTCGCGAATGCGCACATCGTGGTTGCGTCGCCGGATGCGACCTTCGGCCTCACGGAAATCCGGATTGGCCTTTGGCCATTGCTCGTGTTCCGATCCGTGGCGCTAGCGGTGGGGGAGCGGCGGGCGCTCGAGATGAGTCTTACAGGTCGAATCGTGCCTTCGGACGAAGCGCGTGAGATGTCGCTGGTGCATGAGATTGCCGAGTCGCCCCTAGACCGCGCAACTGAGATCGCGCGCCATCTCGCGCGGCTTAGCACCTTCATCGTGAAGAACGGTTTGCATTTCGTATGTGAAGCGCGAGGACGGACCTGGAAGGAAGCAGGGGATGTGGCGCGGCGGACCCGTGCCCTGATGCTGGCCAGTCCGGATTTCGCGGAGGGCGTTGCTGCCTTCCGCGAAAAGCGGGAACCGAAGTGGAACGGCGAGTAATCGCTCTCTACTGCAAGCGGAATTCGATGTGCCGTTCGCGGTTAAGCTGCTCCGTCATGGCGCGATCGATCATCGAAATCGCTACCGACCTTTCAACCTTGTCGCGCGTTACGTAGTGGAGCGTGTTTCCCTCAGTCCAGTAAGCGACCGCTATTTGCACGGAACTGTCCGGGAAAGCGATCAGGTAGTATTTGACTGAAGTGAGTTGGCCGGACGCGTCGCGACCAGGGGGCGGATCCTGACGCTCACGCGCCGGATAAGAGTAATACTGATTCACTACGACAGGCTGAGAAGCGACCGGTGTGGTGTTTGTATATGCATACGGCTCGCTATAGACGGCGGGCGCGTATGAAGACCCAGAGTACGGGTAGTCGGGGTAGCCATACGCGTAGGAATCGTAGTAAGGATAGCCGTAGCCATAGCCATAATACGGGTAGCCCAATCCGAATCCGAGGCCAAACGCGAACACCCCGTATTCGCGTTCACGAAAGCCGCGACCACCATAGAATCCACGACCGCCATAGAATCCACGACCACCATAAAAACCTCGGCCGCCCCCGTAAAATCCCCGGCCGCCAGAGTACCCACCCCCGAAACCACCACGACCGCCATAGAACGAACCGCCGCCCGAAATGCCCCGGCCTGAGAAGCCACCGCCACCACGAAAGCCGCCACCGCCACCACGAAAGCCGCCACCCCCGCCCCCGCCGTGAAATCCGCCGCCGCCCCCGCCGTGGGATCCGCCCCCGCCGCGCTGAGCGACCAAACTAGAATTAGCGGAAAATAAAAGCAGACATGCTAGAAGTGAAATTCTGCTCATGCCAAACACCTCTATTCTGAGAATAGCTCTACTTTGCTCCTGCGGGCATCCCACCACATCTTGGGCCTCCCTTCGAGCTTGCCCCACATAACGCGTTGGTGTTACTTTACTTTTCACGCCGTCAAGATTAGTATGGTTCCAATGCCCGGAACTGGTGAGGTATTCGCGTGCTAAAGCTAAAACGAGTCGAACTGCAAGGTTTTAAGTCTTTCTGCGATCGCACTGAACTTAAGTTCAACGGCAGCGGGATTGCCGCGGTTGTCGGGCCGAACGGGTGCGGCAAGTCGAACCTGAGCGACGCGATTACCTGGGTGCTGGGCGAGCAATCCGCACGCAGCTTGCGCGGAGCCCGGATGGAAGACGTGATTTTCGCGGGTACTCGCAACCGGAAAGCCGTAGGCATGGCCGCGGTAACCATGGTGCTCATGGACCCGGGAACTCCTCCCCTCGAGCAGCATCCTGTACCCTCGGCCGAACCGGTGGTCGAGGTCGAAGGGGAATCGAACGTAACGGTGCTGCCCGCGAAGGCGAGCGAAGTCACTATCACGCGGCGCCTGTTCCGCAGCGGCGAGAGCGAATACCTGATCGATGGGCGGCAAGCGCGCCTGCGCGATATCCAGGACATCTTCATGGGTTCCGGCCTGGGACCGGAGAGCTACGCGATCATTGAACAGGGTCGCATCGGCCAGATCCTGAGCTCTAAACCATACGACCGGCGCGCGGTGATTGAGGAAGCGGCGGGCATCACGCGATACAAGTCGCGCAAGCGGCTGGCCGAAGCCAAGCTGGAGAGCGCGAAGCAGAACCTCTCGCGCGTATTCGACATTCTGGAAGAAGTCACGCGGCAGGTGAATTCGCTCAAGCGCCAGGCGGCCAAGGCAAAACGCTATTCCGAGCTGAAGGAAGAACTCGATTCCCGCCTCCGTACACTGCTCAACGCGCGTTTCCAGGTGTTGGACCAGGAAGCTAAAGATGCCACCGCCTCGCTCGAAGAAGCTTCGGCGGCGATGAAAGAGTTGACCGGGCAAGTGGGCTCGGGAGAGCAGGAACGCGGGCGCATGCAGGAGGTCTGTTATCAGCTTGAGGCGAAGCTGACGGCGACCCGCAAGCAACTCGCCGAAACCAACGTGGAGAGCACGCGCACGCGCGGCAAGCTGGAGGCGCAGGTGCGAGAGAGCGGCGCGATCGACCAGCGTATGGCGCGCGGCGAGGAAGAGACGCAGGAGTTGGAGAAGCGGCTGACCGCTTCTCAGTCCGAGCGCGATACGCTGGCGCGAACTGTCGCCGAATTGCAGGAACAGATCTCCGGCGCGCGCGCGCAAATGATCGAAAAAAACCAGGTTCGCGAGCAGTTGCAGAACCGGTTGCGCGAGTACGAGAAGGCGATTGAAGCGAACCGCATGGTAGTTCTGCGGCTGCTGGGCGAAGCCTCGACGCTGAAGAATCAACTCGCGCAGGTGGACGAGTACCTTGCCGGAATCGAGCGCGAGACGGCCCGCGTCGAAAAGGAAGAGCAGAACGCGACCGTGGAAGTGGACCGGTTAGCGGAGGCGCGCAAACAGCTTTCGGAATCGATCGCGCAGCGTCAACTGGAACTCGAAAGCGTGACGGGCGAGAAGCGCCAAACGGAGGAGGCGCTTCAGCAGCGACGCGGAGCTGCTGGGCAAATGCGGTCGGCGGTCGACCAGCTTCGGGGGGAGTGCTCTCGCTTAAAGGCGCAGAAGGAATCGCTCGAGAACGTCATCTCACACCACTCGTACACAACGGATTCTGTGAAGCGATTGTTCGCGGCGACGGAGCGCGGGCAGGCGGATGGATTCAATCCGCTCGGCGTGCTCGCGGACTTCGTGGAAGTGGAACCGAGTTTCGAGCGTGCGGCTGAAGAGTTTCTCCACGATGAATTGGAATACGTCGTTGTGGAGAACTGGGAGCAGGCGGAGCGCGGCATGCAGATCTTCAAGCCGGGCTCGAAAGAGGCTTTGGAAGGGCGCGCCACCTTCCTGGTGGAAACCGGGTCCGGCTCGACGCTTGCGGAGGCCGGACCCGCCCCTTCCCTGCCCCGCCTGATCGACCACCTGCGGCTTACGAATGGCTTGAGCCAGCAGACGCCCTCCCTGCTGCCGCGGCTTTCCAATTGCTTTCTGGCGCCTGACCCCAACACGGCGCGGCAGCAGGCGGCGGAGCATCCGGCGCTTTACTTCCTGTTGGCTGATGGCCAGTGCTACCACGGCCAGATGTTGAGCGGCGGGCACAAGAAGGCGAGCGGCCCACTGGCGCTCAAACGCGAACTGCGCGAAGTGAGCCGGACGCTCGGAGAGCGCGACCGTTCGCTCAACGAGAAAACCAAGGCATTCGAAGAGTTGACGCAGGAAATCGCGGAACTGGAGCGCGAGTTGGAGCGTCTTCGCGGCCTTCAGCAGTCGCGCGAGAAGGACTCCCTCGCGCTCGGACACGAAATGCGCAAGGTCACCGAGGAGAGCAATCGCGCGAATTCACGCATCTCGGTCGCAAAGCTGGATCTTGAGCGGCTGCGCCGCGAGCGCGAGCGCGCTATCGAGCAGCGCGATCGCAATCTGGCCGCCGTCGGACAGAAGGAACAGGAGCGCGGCGAGCGAGAAGGCGCGCTGGAGAGCAGCCGGCAGGAGTTGGAGACGGCATCCACCGAAGCGGCGCGCGTGCGTGAAGAGCACTCCGCGTTGCGCGCGGATCTGGCGGCATTAGAAGAGCGGCATCGCGCGTCCAGCACCGCTGTCGCGCGCCTGGAACAGCAGATCCGGGAAATGAGCAACCGGCGGCAGAACATCGGTCAGGAGATCGAGCGGCTGGGCGAGCACCGGTCGCGTCTGCTCGCCGAGAACATCGAGCTCGATCAACGGGCCGCGGCTCTCGCGGAACAGGTGTTGGAGGCCGAGGCTTCGGTGCTGAAGCTCGCCCAGGAAGAAACCGCGCGCCGGCAGGAGTTGCTGACCGCCGATGAGGCGCTCAAGGAACTGCGCCAACGAATCGAAGAGGGCCACCAGAAGCGCTCCGAGGTCGAAGTGGAGCTGGTGCGGAAGCAATCCGAGCTGAAGTTCCTGGAGGAGACCAGCCGCAAGGAACTGAATTGCGGACTTTCAGAGTTGAATGTGGCGACGGACGAGAACGTCACGCTTGACCTGAACGAAGTGGAGCGCGGTTATCAGGAAGTCCGGACGAAGATCGAGAACCTGGGGCCGATTAATCCGCAGGCGCTCGAAGAGTTCGACGAAGCGCAGCAGCGGCAGGACTTCCTGACGGCGCAAAGGCAGGACCTGATCGATTCGATCCGCGACACCGAGAAAGCGATCTCCGAAATAGATCAGGTATCGCGCACGCGCTTTCAGGAAGCTTTCACGGCAATCAACGAAAACTTCAAGCAGGCGTTCCAGACGCTGTTCGCCGGGGGATCGGGCGAGATGCGGCTGACGGATGAATCGAACGCGAGCGAAAGCGGCATCGACATCATCGCCTCTCCTCCCGGGAAGAAGCTGCAGAACGTGCTCTTACTTTCGGGCGGCGAGAAATCCATGGCGGCAATGGCGCTGCTGATGGCCATCTTCAAGTTTCAGCCGAGCCCATTCTGCGTGCTGGACGAAGTGGACGCGCCGCTCGATGAAGCGAACATCGGGCGGCTGACCAAGCTGTTGAAGGAAATGGCCGTGGACACCCAGTTCATTATCATCACGCACTCGAAGAAGACGATGGAAGCCGCGCAATCCATGTATGGAGTCACCATGCAGGAAGCAGGAATTTCCAAGCTCGTCTCGGTGAAGATGCAGGCTGCGGAAGCGGCGGTCGCTTAGAGGATGTAAAACGACCGAATCAAGGCTCCTTGCAGATTTCAGTAACGGTGCCTTCAGGATCCACAATCTCGAAGAATTGCGTACCGGCGCTCTCCTGGATTGGCCCGGGCGCCGAACCCCTCGCGAGGAGATGTTCGTGCGCTTTTTTCAGCTTGCTGCAAAAAATGATTGGACGGCCATTTGGCCGCTCGAAGCCCGCACGCTCCACTTCCGTCCGATCACTTAGAAGGATGGTAGGTTCGTCGTGCCCCGGCAGTTTTAGCGCCACATCTGATGGAAGGGGATTCTCCCAATTGAGCGGGACCTTAGCCGGTTTGCAATCGAAAGCCTCGATCCAGAACTGTTGCTCTGCTGCAACATTGAGGCAGGATACGGCAATTGAATCCGTCCAAAATAAAGCCATTGCGTTTGCAGGTTCCTTTATAGCAGGAACACTCCATTCCGTGACTTCGGCACAAAAGCAGCACCGCCAACCTGACGTTTGCCCTGGCAGAACCTAAGACCCGGCCGTAAATTCGAAAATTTCCCCGATCGTCGCCTCGTACGCGGATTGGTCGGCGTCCCAGGAATATTTCCGAATCCGGATCAGGCGCCCATCGATTTCGATCACATTAAACGAATTGCGCTCGCCTTTATACCGCTTCGAAATAGCCGTCCCCGCCTGTGCGAAGACCAGTGAGCCGTTCGGCGTTTGGAACCGGTCCGCAACGCGTCCGCTCGCGCCGATGTGCATGTGACCGGCGAGGAGCACGTCCAGGCAGCAGGCCAGACGCGTGAGCGCCGCCCGGCCGTGCTTGACCAGGGAGCGCGCGCCATACTGCTGCGGAAGATCGAAAGGGTGATGCGTCACCAGAATTCGCACCACGCCCCCGCGCACGGGGCAGAGCCGGGCCTCCACCTCGCGCACCTGCTCCGCGCTGATGCTGCCGCCGCGTATCGGCCAGAGGCGCGCGGTATTCAATCCGAGAACAGCCACCTCTTCATCCGCATAAAACGGCGTTAAGTCGCCCGTGATGTATTCGCGGTACAAGCGAAGGCCTTGCCTCACGCGGCGGGGATAGTTGTAGAACGGAAGATCGTGATTGCCGGGGACCATCAGCATCGGCTCTGGAAGCGCCTGAATGAACGCCCGCGCCTGCTGGAACTCCGCGCGTGTAGCGTGTTCCACGAAGTCGCCCGAGAACACGGTCAGGTCGGGGCGGGCATCGGTGACGAGGGCACTGAGGCTCTTGACGAGCTTCGATTCATTCCAACCGAAGTGAAGGTCGGAAAGGTGAACGATCCGGCGCATTCTCAGACGCTGACGGCTTCGGCCGCCGCCGGCGCGATCACGTTCAAAGCTCCGGGAAGAGACTGGTAATGGAGAGGCGTGCGCAACCGGGTGACGTCGCCATCCAGAGCGACGGCCAGGCGCTTGCGGCGGGTTTCAATGCGTACGGAAGTCGCGCTGAACGTCTCGAAATCTTCCTGCTTGCGGAAGCGCCCGAACAGGATTGAGAACGCCAGGCGGACCAATCCCCACCGGCTCAAACGTCGCATGATATAGACCCAGAGAAGCCCGCGATCCAGGCGGTCGCGGCTGCCGAGGTCGTAACCCTCCATGCGATGCTCGTTGTTTGCGATCAGCATGTACGGCGTGCGGCGAATGATCTCCTGACCATCGACAACCAGCTTGACCTTCAGGGAAGGATTAAAACGAAACACCGTCAATATGGCCGAAAGGATGGCGAGCCACTTGGCGCGCCCCTGGCGGTGGTAATGTTGGCGGGCAAAGCTGTAAGCGGGATATAAGCCGATGATGGAGTTATTCAGGAAGACGCGGCCATTCACTTCGCCCAAATCGATGCGCAGCACCCGGCTGTGGGCAAGGGATGCGATTGCGTCGTCAACATCCAACGGCACACTTAAATCACGGGCCAGGTGGTTCAGGGTCCCAATCGGCACTATCGCCATCGGCACGTCCGAACCACGCAGACCGGATGCGACGGCGTTCAGTGTACCGTCGCCGCCCGCGGCCACCACGGCGCCGCAACCTTCGTCTACGGCCTGGCGGACGGCTGCGCCGATGTCCATCCCCTTCTCAACCCGTTGGATATGAGCTGGAACACCGAGCTCTTCCATCTGGCCCGTGAGCTGCCTGGCGCAGCCCGATCCGTCATCCCAGCCGGAATCGATGTTGAGAAAAACTTGCACGGGGCGTCCGGTTGGAAACACGCTCATGGCGGTGTGGGAAGCACGGAAGGGGCCAAAGGCGACCTATACTGAGAAAGGATTGATTCCTCAGCCGGACCGCTCGTGGACAGCCTTCTGGCGCACAGTCACCAAATTTGAGCGCGATAAAATTACGCCCGGGCTCGCCCTCCGCAACAGCGTGGGCGTGGTCCTTCCGATCGCCGTTGGAATAGCCATCGGGAAGCCCGCGGCCGGCCTGGTGGTAGGTGCAGGCGCGCTGAACGTCTGTTTTTCAGATGGGCCCGAGCCATACCGCCATCGCGCACGCCGCATGCTGACCGCGAGCGTCCTGGTCGGGCTTGCCGTGTTCGCGGGTGCAGTCTCGGGGCGAAACGATGCGCTGGCCATGCTGCTGGCCGGCGTTTGGGCCTTCGCGGCCGGTATGGCGGTCGCCCTTGGACAGGAGCCCGCCGACCTGGGCACAGTGAGCCTGGTGACGCTGGTGGTCTTCGCCGCGCAATCGTTGAGCCCAAAAGATGCGGCCATCGCCGGGCTGCTTGCGCTGGGCGGCGGGCTGCTGCAGACGGGCCTCGCGCTCGCGTTGTGGCCCGTAGGCCCTCACTTTGCAGAAAGGCGCGAGTTGGGAAATCTGTACCGGGAGTTGGCGCAGGCGGCGGCTTCTCCGATCCCGGCCTCCGAAGCCCCACCCGCTACCGACGCGATGCTGAAAGCGCAGAAAGCGCTCGCGACGCTGGGGCGAGCTCACAGCATTGAAGCCGAGCGCTACCGCTCGCTGCTCAGCCAGGCGGAGCGAATCCGGCTGTGCATCATGGCGCTTGCGCGGCTCCGCGCAAGGATCCGGCGGCAGAGTGAGGGCTCCGAGAGTAGCAAGACGATCGACGATTTTCTGGTGTGCGCCTCGCGCGTGCTGCTCGCGGTCGGTAATTCATTGACCGCAAACGGCGCGGCAACCGCGCCGGCTGATTGCATGGAACGTGCCGTGACGCTCGCGGACTCGCTGCGTTTGGGCGGGAGCGGCGAACTTGCCGCTCTGGTTCACGACGCCCGGCTGCAACTGGACGCGCTTGCCGGCCAGCTTCGTGCCGCGCTCGATCTGGCCCGGAATGCGACGCCGGAAGGCTCACTGGCCTTTGAGGAACGGGAGGCGCGGCGCAGTTGGCGGCTGCGTCTTGGCGGAACGATTGCGATTTTGCGCGCCAACCTGACGTTCGAATCGGCGGCGTTTCGCCATGCGATACGGCTGGCCATAGCCGTCGCGCTGGGCGATGCGCTGGGAAGAATGGTGGCGTTGCGCCGGCCTTATTGGATTCCGATGACGATTGCGATCGTGCTGAAGCCCGACTTCACGTCCACCTTCAGCCGCGGCATCTTGCGGTTGGCCGGCACTTTCGCGGGACTCGCGCTGGCTACGGCGCTATTCCATGCGATGGCTCCCTCTCCGCCTGTTCAGGTCTTCCTCATCGGCGCGTTTGTGTTCATCCTCCGGTGGGTCGGCGGTGCGAACTATGGGATCTTCGTGACAGCCGTCAGCGCGCTGGTAGTGCTGCTGATCGCGATAACAGGAATCACGCCGCAGCAGGTGATCGCCGCCCGCGGATTGAATACAGCAGCCGGCGGAACCCTGGCATTACTGGCATACATCGTGTGGCCCACATGGGAGCGTACGCATGTCGCGGAAGCGCTCGCGCGCATGCTGGACGCTTACCGCGATTACTTTCGCGCCGTGGCGCAGGCGTACATTGACGCGAAAGCGGACATGCGGGAGCAGTTGGATCGCGCGCGGCAGGGCGCACGGCTGGCCCGCTCCAATGCGGAAGCATCGGTGGACAGGCTGGCAGGCGAGCCAGGCGCGTCGCCCGAAGAGGTGGCGGCACTGCAGGCGATGCTGGCGAGCTCGCATCGCCTGGTGCATGCTGTCATGGCTCTGGAGGCGGGCCTCACGAGCCGCCAGCGCCCGCCGGCGCGACCTGCGTTTCGCATCCTCGCCCATCTGGTTGAACGGACCTTGCATTCGCTGGCCGAGGCCCTCCGTGGCTCCCCTTTGCGCGCGGAGGATTTGCCGGATTTGCGTGCTGGCCACCAGCAGCTCATTGGCTCGGGCGATCTGGCCCCCGAGCGATACGAACTGTCGAACGTGGAAACAGATCGCATAGTAAATAGCCTGAATACTCTCGCCGAGCAGGTATTACGGTGGATTTCCAAGCGACGGTAATTTGTAATGAATTTACGGTGAGGATTCCACGAATGGCCGAGCGGAGATGTTTTAAGGGCGGCGCTAGCCGTAATGAATCTACTGTAGTTGACAACCCACCCGGCTGACCTGAGTATCAGACCTAGGAGTCTGAAATGGCTGCGAATCGGGCTGAGATTGAAGCTGAGCTCACGCGCGAGGTTGAGAGTGCACGCTCAACTTTCGTCAGCGCAAATGCCGCGCTGGAGCTTGCGACTGCCAGCATACCCCGGAAGCGTGCTCCGGAACGAATTGGGAAAGCGACCAAGATACACAAAGCGGCCCATGAAAGTTTCGCACGGGCAATGCGGCGCTTCAACCAGTTCATTCTCGACGGAATCGTGCCGGACGATCTCCGGTAATTTCTGTCATATCGCTCGCTCGCATTCGTTCTCGCGCTTGGAATGTCAATCATGTAATCCCATAAAAAGGTGCGATTTAGTACCAAACAATGGGCCGCAGATGTACTGAAGCAACCGAGAACAAGGCCTGACTGGGGCAATGCAGCACTTTTAACGAGATGAATTCCGGCGGATTTGTGCCGGATATTTGCCGTGAGCTGTTCCTATATCGTCTTCGTTTGACCGCCGTCCATATCTATAAGTGCCCCGTGGAGAAATCTCCCGTCCGGACTCACAATAAATGCAACCAGGTTCGCGATATCCGCAGGTTCGCCGATGCGTGTGATGTTGGCCTGACGCGCGAATTCTTCTGCATCGATACCTTCCTGAACCAAACGGCGCGTGAGACGCTCCGTTCTAACCGCGCCCGGATTAACCGCATTGACCTGGACACCGTCGCGGAGCCCCGTTTCCGCCAAAGACTTCGTGAGAGAGAGCATCGCGGCGTTCACCGATCCCCCGAGCGCGAACTGCGCCCCCGGGGTGCGCCCCCCGACCCCCGCGATATTCACTACCGACCCGGACCGCTGCTTCAAGTGCGGCCACGCCGCGCGGGTGATCCGCACGGCTGCGAAAAACTTCAATGCGAAGCCGTCGGCCCAATCTTCTTCACTTAATTGCTCGAACTCGCCGCGTTTCGTTGCGCCGGCGTTGTTGATGAGAATGTCCACAGTTTGAGCGAAGTCAACGAGAATTGTGGCGGATTCGGGAACGCGAAGGTCGAGCGCAATGGATTGGCCGGAGCCGATCTCCGAAATCGTTTCGTCGAGCAAAGCTTGATCCCGCGCGCAGATGACGACGCGCGCTCCTTCCCTTGCCAGTCGCTCCGCAATAGCGCGTCCGATACCGCGGTTGGCTCCTGTAATGATGGCGGTTTTTCCCGAAAGTTGAGGCACGTAACCGTTATAGCTGCCGCGAAGATAAGATGGAAACCGATGAATCGCAGGGAATTTTCAAGAACGGCATTCGCCATGAGCGCCATTTCCGCAGTTTCCGCCACGCGTGTCCTCGGCGCGAACGACCGCATCCGCACGGGCCTGATCGGTAGCGGCGGCCGCGGACGCCAGGACTGGACAAACGTTTCTGAAACAGGCCGATGTCGAGCCGGTGGCCGTCTGCGATGTCTACGATCCTTTCCGGGAACAGGGAATCGCGATGACACAGGGGCGTGCAAAGCCCTTTCGCGATTTCCGCCAGGTCCTGGATCAGCAGGATATCGATGCAGTGATCGTCGCGACACCGGACCACTGGCACGCCGTGATCACCGTGGCGGCATGCCACGCGGGAAAAGACGTCTACTGCGAAAAGCCGCTTTCGCTGACAGTAGCCGAAGGGCGCAAGATGGTCGACGCGGCGAGGAAGAACAACCGGGTGGTGCAGACCGGCAGCCAGCAGCGCTCGGGTTCGCACTATTCACAGGCGGTAAAGCTGATTCAGGACGGCGGCATAGGTGAAGTTCATCGGATTCACGCCGGTTACCAGCGAAATCTCTACCCAGGCTTGAAGCCGACGGAAATGGCTTCCGGGAAACCCACCGGCCTCGATTGGGATATGTGGCTCGGCCCGGCGCCGGAGCGTGCGTTCGATCCGTTCCGGTGCATTTATAATTTCCGGTGGTTCTGGGATTACTCCGGCGGGCAGATGACAAACTGGGGTGCGCACCACCTGGACATCGCGCGATGGATACTCGCGGCCGAGGCTCCGGTCAGCGTGTCGGGCAGCGGCGGGCGGTATTCGCTGACCGATGGCGGGGAGACGCCGGATATCCAGCAGGTGACCTATCAGTTTCCGAAGGCGATCATTACTTGGACGACAAGCGAAGTGGCGGAAGGAAAGCCGTTCACGCTCGATGTCTACGGCACGAAAGGCATGCTGACGCTGTTGAGGAGCGGGTTCCACGTGTTGCCGGAGATGGTGCCCGACGCGGCGGGGCCGCGAGAAAAACACCCGGCGATGCAGGCGCTCGACATGAAGGGCGGCAATCTGGACGACGCTCACGCCCGCAACTTCCCGGATTGCGTGAAGAGCCGGAAGCGGCCCAATGCGGATGTCGAGGAAGGGTACCGGTCGGCAGCGATGTGCCACCTCGGCAACATTTCCACGCGGCTCGGACGAACCGTCCGATGGGACGCCGCGAAGGAACAGGTGGTGGGCGATCCGGAGGCCAACGGTATGCTGAGCCGCCCGTATCGGGGTAATTGGAAGCTCGCTTAACGCTTGACGGCTCTGCCCGGGGTCACGACCTCTAGTTCCCCTTTGTTCACCACCAGCACTCCGTTCACCAGCACGTACGGGATGCCGTCCGAATACTGAGCCGGGTTCGCGTAGGTCGCGCGGTCCGTCACTGTCGCCGGATTGAACGCGACGATATCCGCATCCGATCCCACTTTAATCCTGCCTTTGGTCTGGAGGTTCAAGCGCTCGGCCGGGAGCAGACTCATCTTCCGGATCGCCGTCATCAAATCAAGCGCCTTCTCTTCGCGAACGTAACGGCCGAGCACGCGCGCGAAGCAGCCCGCCCCGCGCGGATGGCCTTTGCCGTTATCGATCCAGCCGTCGCTCGCAACCATCACTGTCGGGTCCGCCATTACCAGGCGAACGATCTCTTCGGGTATGTGGTGCAGGATCACTTCGCCGCCCTGCTTGCGGTAACGGACAAAAGTATCCCCGGTCAGCCGTTCGCCCGTCGCGACCCACTGCAGATCGTGAAAGCCAATGCCGAGCCGTTCCTGCCAGCCAGGATCGAAGATCGCCGTTTCCAGGCGCGTCATACCAGCCGTATAGGAGTATGCTTCCGTGGTGACGTCCAGCCCGCGTTTGCGCGCGCCCGCCATCATCTCGAGACAGAGCGGCGTCTGCCGGAAGGCCATGCTCGGGATGTGAACCACATGGAGCGCGGCGCCGGTGGCAGCGGCGTCGGCGAGCACTTCCTGAAGCGCATCTATAACACCGGGCTCCACGGGCCCGGCATCGCGCATGTGGACGTAAACGGGAACCCGGTACTCCGCGGCGACCCGGAACAGATCGAGAATCTCGGGACGCGTGGCTGTGGGAACGTACGCGATGCCGAGTCCGACACCGAGTCCTCCCTCATCCAGGCCTTTGCGGACCAGCGCGAGGATCTCGCGCTTCTGTTCCGCGAGCGCGATCTGCGTGACGGCGGCATCGCGCGGCAGGAACGTGCCGGAATCATGCATCACGGCCATCCGCGCGGGAATGTGCCCGGAGGTCGCGCCGAAGTTGACCAGCGATTTCCCTTCGCGCGCGGCATACCAGGGCGCAACAGGATTCACACCGACCTCCATCTCGAGCGCAGTCGTGACTCCGTCGCGCGCCTTGAAGCGGTAATTTTCGGGCGTTTGTCCATGCGAGTGCAGGTCGATAAAACCAGGCGCGACGATGAGCCCGGTTGCGTCTATAGCAATCTTTCCGTTCAGCGGCGACTCCGAGATGGCTGCAATTTTTCCGGCTTGCACGGCGATGGTGCGGCGGGCGTCCAGTCCGGACGCCGGATCCATGACGCGACCGTTGCGGATCACAAGATCGTAAGTTTGAGCTTGGAGAGCGGATGCCATGCAGACCACAAACAGCGATGGCCTATGCCACCAGAACGAGCGTTTCAAGATGGGCCGCCTCTCCAAAGAGTTCGCATGTTGCGCCGGGGATGGTATTGCGAACCAGGCCTGCGAGCACCTTTCCAGGACCGACTTCGATATAGCGCCCGGTCCCGTGTTCCGCAAGATAACGAAGCGATTCCGCCCAGCGCACCGGGTTCGGAACCTGTTCGAATAATCCACGCCGCGCTTCGGCGGCGGTGCGGATCTCCCGTGCCTCCCAGTTGTTGATCAGCGGCACGCGAAGATCGTTGAATTGCGTGGCGTCCAGATCGGCTTGCAGGCGCTCCTGCGCCGGTTTCATCAGCGGGCAATGGAAAGGAGCGCTAACGGCAAGCGCTGTCACCTTCCTTGCACCCGCCGATTTCGCGAGTTCCATCGCGCGGGCCACTGCGCCGGCGTGCCCGGCGATCACGATCTGGTCCGGTGAATTCAGATTTGCTGCGCTTACCACCTCGCCCTGTGCGGCTTCGGCCACGATGCCGTCGAGCGCGCCCTGCGGCAGTTTGAGAAGCGCGGCCATGGCTCCCACACCGGCGGGCACCGCCTCCTGCATGTAGCGCCCACGGTTGCGGACCAGCCGCACGGCGTCGGCGAAGCGCAACGAGCCCGCGGCAACAAGGGCCGAGTATTCGCCCAGACTGTGTCCCGCGACGTACGCGGGCCTGACCCCGTTTTCCGCGAGCACGGCGTGAGCGGCGCAGGAGACGGTGACGAGCGCGGGCTGCGTGTTCTCCGTGAGCTTGAGCTCGGCCTCTGGCCCTTCGAAACAGAGTTTGGAAATAGCGAATCCGAGAGCGTCGTCCGCTTCTTCGAAAACGCGGCGCGCGGCTGGGAAGTTTTCCGCGAGAGATTTCCCCATGCCCGCGAATTGAGATCCCTGTCCAGGGAACAGGAATGCGATTTTATCCATCGGTTTTCAGTTTACTGCCATACAAGTGAACGGCAAGCGCGACGCAGGTAAGCAGCATGCCGGCCGCGCACACGCCGGACCAGCGCGCGATGGACCAACCTGCCGCTCCGAGCGCCGAACCAAGCGCGCCGCCGGCGAAGTAAGAAACCATATAGACGGTGTTGAGACGGCTGCGGGCTTCCGGAATCAAGCTGTAGATGCGCGTCTGATTTGCGACGTGGCCCGCCTGCACACCGAGATCGAGTAGCGTCACACCGGCGATGAGTCCCCAGAGATGCTGCCCGGTGAAAAAGAACACGACATAGGCAAGCAACGTGACCGCAATGCCGCAGCCGATCGTGAAACGAGGGCCGCGCCGATCGGTAATGCGGCCCGCGACAGACGCGGCGAGCGCTCCTGCGACCCCGATCAATCCGAACAGCCCCGCCATCCGGCCTCCGTAATGATATGGAGGCGTGACAAGCACGAAGATAAGGGTTGCCCAGAAGACGCTGAACGCCCCGAAAAGCATCGCGCCGATCAGCGACGCCTCCCGCAGCAGAGGCTGCTCGCGAACCAGCCGCCAGATGCTGCGCAGCAGTTGTGAATAGCTCATCGTTTCCGCCGGAGGGCTCTCGGGAAGCGATGCGCGGAGCGCCAGAGCGAGCGCCAGCATCAGCGCTGCTGCCGCCCAGTAAACCGATCGCCACCCGAACGCCGCACCGAGGAAACCGCTCGCGGTGCGCGCGAGCAGGACGCCGATCAGCAGGCCGCTGAGCACTGTTCCAATCACCTTGCCGCGCTCTTCGGGCGCGGAGATCTGCGCCGCGAAAGGCAGAATGAGATGCGGTGTAATGGATGTGAGTCCGAGCAGCAGGCTCGCCACCGCCAGCAGTTCCAGAGTTGGAGCAAGCGCCGTTAATATGGCCGCGAGCGCAGTGGCGACGCAGACGCCGGCGATGAGCCGCCGCCTCTCGAAGATATCGCCAAGAGGAACGAAGAGGAACATCCCGAAGCCGACGCCGATCTGCGTAAACGCGGGTATGTAGCTGGTGTCGCGCCGGAAAGTGCGGGCCATCAGATCGAGCAGCGGCTGGTTGTAGTAGATGTTTGCGACGCTTACGCCGCACGCGGCGGCCATCAGCCAGACCAGCGCCCGCGGGCGATGATGTTTAACCACCAACTAATGAATCGTCCGCGTCTTACGATTCATGTAGTCCATCAGGAGATACTGCCCTAAGTTGTAGGGAGTGGTGAAGTAAGCCTTGCCCCGGCAGATCTCGGTTACTTTTTGGACAAAGCTGACCAGCCCGTAATCGCTTGCGAGCATGAAGGTATTAATCAGTATGCCCTGTTTCTTGCAGCGATTCACTTCCTCGAGCGTCTTGCTGATCACCAGCGGATCCAGGCCGAACGCGTTCCGGTAAATGCGGCCATCCTCCAGCGTGAGCGCAGAAGGCTTGCCGTCCGTGATCATTACGATCTGCCGCATGTCCTTGCGCTCGCGCGCCAGCAGTTTCTGCGCGAGTATCAATCCGTCCCGCGTGTTCGTGTAGTACGGTCCCACCTGCACGCGCGCCAGCTGGCTGATGTCGAGTTCTTCCGCCGAATCGTGAAACAGCACGCAGCGAAGCGAATCGCCCGGGTACTGCGTCTTGATCAGGTGCGTCAGCGCCATCGCCACTTTCTTCGCGGGCGTGAAGCGATCTTCGCCGTAGAGAATCATGCTGTGGCTGCAATCCAGCAGCAGCACGGTGGCGCACGAACTCTGGTACTCGCACTGGTGCACGTGCAGGTCGGAGTACTCCAGGTTCAGCGGCACCTTCGCGCCTTCGCGCCGGATGGCCGAGAATAACGTCTCGCTCATGTCCAGGTTCAGCGTGTCGCCGAACTCGTACTGCCGGGAGGAACCCGACGTTTCGACACCCGTCGAAAGATCGCGCGTATCGTGCCGGCCGAAACTGGATTTGCCCAGCGACCCAAGAAGATCCTTCAGTGTCTTGAAGCCCAGAAAATCGAGCGACTTATCTGTGACCTGAAACTTTACCTTGCCATCCGGCCCGTTGCCTGGTCCGCCCTGCTCTTGCGGCTGTTCCCCCGTGCTGATGCTGCCTTCGTCCATCAGCTTCTGAACCAGCTGATCTACCAGGTTTTGCATCTGCTCCGGAGACATGCGCTCCAGGCGCTCCATCATCTCCCGCATGCGATCGTCGGGAAAAAGATTGCCTTCACGCAGCGCCCGTTCGATCGCGCGACGCAGATCCTCCATGCTCTGCTCCTGCCATTCGGAGGATGGGTTATATGGATCGTTGAAGCCGCTTTGCAACAGGAAATCCGACAGCGCCTGAAGAAGATCCTGCGCGTCGATGCCGAAGTCTTCGCCCGTATACTTCGAATATTTAATCCACTTCATGTGGGTACCCGCCCGGACCTAGTTATATTTGCGGCGTTGGCGCTCGCGTTGCGGAAACTCGTCGTCTTCGTCACGACGCTCGCGCGGTTCCCTGCCTTCCCGGGGCTTACGCCCTTCCGAAGCAAATCCGCGCTCTTCGCTCCGGCTGATGCGCCGGTGCGCATAGAGACCTTCCAAAATAAACTCGGCCGCGGAAGCACGCACGGCATCCGGTTCGCTCGCGCCAAGCCCCAGCGCCCGCAGCTTTTCCATCAATCCCTGTATCGGAGTGAGCTGCTCCACCATGGACGCGGACGTCACGGCTTCGTCCAACTTCAACGTACCGCCGATATCGAACCACTGCACGATGGGTGCGACGTTCACCCCTTCGTAGTATTTGTTGTAAACCGCACCGACGGCCTGCCGGATCAACTCGCGAGCGACCGTATCGCCGCCCTTCAGCTCACCTTCGTATTCGAGTTCGAGTTTGCCCGTGATGGAAGGCAGCGCAGCGTAAATATCGAGAACGCGCGGGACGGCCGTGTTCTCGCCGTTTCGCAAAGCGCGCCGCTCCGCGTTTGATGCCACGTTCTCCATCACAGAAATCGGAAGACGCTGCGAAAC
>JAOAPQ010000220.1 GCA_025462965.1 Bryobacterales bacterium | reverse complement strand
CAAGGAGACCCCCAAATGCCGCGCTTGGAAAGCGATGTCTGCATCATAGGCGGTGGGATCTCCGCCGCCAAGCTCGCGGAAAAACTCTCCGAGTAGCGTCCCGGAATTACCATCAACATCTTCGAGGCCGGCCGCAAGTTATTCGATCTCGAAAACCGCATGGAGTACCGCCGCCGCAGTCTTGCGTACGGCGAAAACGCATGGCCCGGCGATTTCATCGAAGACCAGGCCGCCAAGGGCATCATCTCCCGCACGATGGCCGTCGGCGGTTCAGCCATGCACTGGGGGGGCACCTGCAATCGCTTCTCGGAACAGGATCTGCGCCTCAAATCGATGTATGGCCTTTACACCGATTGGCCCATCGAATGGAAAGAACTGGAAAAGTTCTACTGCGAAGCGGAACGCCGACTCGGCGTCTCCGGTGAACCCAGCCCTCTCCCTGAAGACGCGCGCTCCGAACCCTACCCGATGCAGGCGATGGAGCTCACTTACAACCTGCTCGAGCTGAAAAAGTGGGGCGAGAAAAGCGGCATTCCGTTCTGGAGCACGCCGCAGGCGAAGAACACTGTTGCATACGGCGGCCGCGCGCAATGTATCCGCTGCAATACCTGCGCTATCTGCCCGACTGGCGCGCGCTACTCGCCGGATTTCACCTTCAAGCAGCTTCTCGCGAAGAACAGGATCGCGCTGCACGATCAAACGCAAATCCGTCGTCTGGTGCTTGATGAGGCCTCCACGAAAGTCGCCGCAGCCATCGCCGTCAACCGCGCTACGGGTGAGGCCGTGGAGTTCCGCGCCCCGCTTTTCGTGCTCGCTTCGGGGTACGCCTGGAGCCCGCATCTGCTGCTGCTCTCCCGCAATTCGCGTTTCCCCAACGGTCTCGCCAACCGCTCCGGTCTCGTCGGCCGCTACATGAACGGCCATGAATTCATTTCGGCCTTCATCGAGATCGATACCAAAATCTATCCCGGCATGAACGAAACTCACGCGCTCATCTCGCGTCAGTATTTTCGATGCAACCCTGGCGATCCCTACATACGCCACGATCTACGCATCTGGGAAAGCGCAGTCGGCCACGAACCAAGGCTGCGCGCCAAAGATGGCAAACTGCTCCTCGGCGACGATCTGCTCAATGACTGGCGCACGCGCGCCCAGCGCGGCACAGCCCGCGTCCGCGGTTATTACGATGTGCACCCCGACCGCAACAGTTCGCTCACGCTCGACGAAACTGCTACCAACAAGTTCGGCGACCCGCTTCCTAAGATCGAACATCGCCTCGATAGCGCGACCGTTGCCCGGCAGCCCGCCACAAGGCAGCATTTCCAAAAAATCTTCGAGCGGCTCGCCAAGAACAACAACGGCAAAATTCTCAGCACAGGCGAAGGCGGCTATCTCGATCACCCGGCCGGCGGCTGCCGTATGGGTACGAATCCCTCCAACAGCGTCTGCGATAGCTTCGGTCAGACGCATGACCATGAGAATCTCTTCGTCGTAGGCTCCCCCACTCTTCCGAATGCCGGCTGCACGAACGGCACCCTGACTTTCGTCGCGCTCACGCTTCGGTCGGCCGAGCGAATCGCCGCGCAAGTCCCCAAACACGCTTGACCAAAAATGCTGAAAAAGACAATCTGCTGGCTCTCCGTGATCGCGGCGTCGGCGGCAACTCCTAACGTCGAATGGCCCTTCTTCGGCGGCGATCAGGCGGGCTCAAAGTATTCACCTCTTACCCAGATCAATCGAGACAACGTCCACAATCTGAAGCTCGCCTGGGAATGGCGCACGGGCGAGAAAGCGCTGGAGCAATACCACACCACGCCCGGCGTGTTCGAAGTGACGCCGCTCATGGTGGAGGGCACGCTCTATCTGAGCACGCCGTACAATCGCGTAGTCGCGCTCGACCCCGCCACCGGCGCGCAACGCTGGTCCTACGATCCAAAGGCTTACGAAGATGGCCAGGTGCCGAACGGAACAGGGTTCGTGCATCGCGGCGTGGCGTTCTGGCGCGATAGGTCCAATAATCGCGGCCGCATTGTCATGAACAGCCGCGCCCGTCTAATTGAACTCGATTCGGAGACGGGCAAGCCGGTCGCCGGCTTCGGCGATAACGGCGTCGTAAATCTACTTCAGGGCCTCGCCTGGCCCGTCGATCCGAAGCAGTACACCAACACTTCTCCGGCCGTGGTCTACAAGGATCTCATCATCGTCGGTAACGGCGTGGCCGACCGCATCACGTATAAGAAGGATCCGCCCGGCGACATCCGCGCCTTCCACGCCCGTACGGGCAAACTCGTCTGGACCTTCCACACCGTCCCGCGCAAGGGCGAGTTCGGCAGCGACACATGGGAAGACGGCGCGAATGAATTCACCGGCCACACCAATGTCTGGGCGCCTATGACCCTCGACGAAACGCGCGGCCTGCTCTACATGCCCGTCAGCACGCCAAGCAATGATTTCTACGGCGGCCGCCGTCCCGGCAAAAATCTCTTCGCGGATTCCATTGTCTGTCTCGACGCCGCCACGGGCCAGCGGAAGTGGCACTACCAGCTTGTGCATCACGGCCTGTGGGATTACGACATGCCGTCGCCCCCAAGCCTGGTTGCTATTACCGTAAATGGCAAACACATCGATGCCGTAGTGCAGTTGACCAAGCAAGGTTTCGCCTTCGTCTTCGATCGCGTCACCGGCGCGCCCGTATGGCCCATTGAGGAACGGCACGTCCCCGGCAGCGACATCAAGGGCGAACACTCCTGGCCCACTCAGCCCTTCCCGACAAAGCCCCCCGCCATTTCTCCGCAAGGCGTTTCTCTCGACGACGCATTCGATCTCACACCGGAACTGAAAGCCGAAGCACAGGCGGAGATGAAGAAATTCCGCATCGGTCCGCTCTTCACCCCGCCGACCTTCCAAGGCACCATCATGGCGCCCGGCCTCATAGGCGGCGCAAACTGGGGCGGCGCGGCGTTCGATCCGGAAACCGGCATCCTCTACGTGAAGACCACCAATCTCTCCGCGATCGCGCGCCTGTCCAAGCCCGATTCGTCCAGCGCCAATCCCCACGCAACCGAGACGGACGCCG
Source organism: Bryobacterales bacterium (assembly GCA_025462965.1). GTDB lineage: Bacteria > Acidobacteriota > Terriglobia > Bryobacterales > Bryobacteraceae > JALYXI01. The sequence goes on along the minus strand of JAOAPQ010000220.1, from coordinate 2,176 downwards.
ATTACGTTCGCGAAGGCCAGACCAATGCCGTTTTCCACGATGGCTTGCCGCTCCTGAAGCCGCCCTACGGGCATCTGACCGCGCTCGATCTCAACCGCGGAGAAATCGCCTGGCACGTTCCCTTCGGTGACGATGCGCGTCTTCGCTCCCACCCCGCGCTACGCGGTGTGAAGCTTCCGGAAAAGCTCGGCGCACCTGGGGTCCAGGGAGCCATGGTAACCAAAGCCGGTTTGATTTTCGTGGGCGGCGGCGATTCCTCCCTCCACGCTGTCGATACGAAAGACGGCTCGGACCTTTGGACTTATCCATTCGCGCGCCGCACCTCCGGCACTCCCATGACATTCAGCTTCCGCGGCACTCAATACGTTGTCATTGCCACGGGCAGCGGCGCCGAAGCCGTCCTGTACGCATTTACCCTATGAAACTTTTTCTTATTTTTTTTGCCGTATCGTTATCCGCGGCCGAACATCTTTCACCGGTTGAGATGAAAATCGTCCAGACCGTCGATGCCACCGCCGCCGAATCTAACGCCCTCTTAGAAAAGATCGTCAACATTAACAGCGGCACCTTTAACACTGCAGGGGTGCGGGCAGTCGGCGAAGTCCTCCGCCCGGAATTTGAGAAGCTCGGCTTCCAGGTCCGCTGGATTCCCATGGACGACGTTCATCGCGCGGGCCACCTGGTTGCCGAGCGCAAGGGAACGCAGGGCAAGCGCGTCATGCTCATCGGTCACATGGACACCGTGTTCGAACCCAGCAGCCCCTTTCAAAAATGGACGATGAAGACCGCGACCGTCGCCAGCGGTCCCGGTACCAGCGACATGAAGGGCGGCCTTATGGTCATCCTCTTCGCGCTGAAAGCCATGCAGGCGGCCGGAACCCTGGACGGCGCCAACATCACCGTTTTCCTCACGGGCGACGAAGAAAATGCCGGTGAGCCTTTAACCATTTCGCGCCGCGATTTCATCGCGACAGGGAAGGCGAGTGAAGCGGCTATCGAGTTCGAAGGCGGCTCCCGCAGCGACGGGCGCGATTTCGCCACCATCGCGCGCCGCAGCGCCTCTCTCTGGACCTTGAAGACAACGGGCGTAGAGGGCCACTCGGCAGGTATCTTTACCGAGCGCGCCGGCAGCGGAGCGATCTACGAAATCTCGCGCATTCTCGCTGCCTTCGAATCCCAACTGAAGGAGCCCGACCTCACTTACAACACCGGCGTCATCGTAGGCGGATCGAACGTCGCGTTTGACGCCGCCAAGAACAGCGGCACGGCCATCGGCAAACCGAACATCATCGCCTCCACGGCTTATGCCTCGGGCGACATCCGCACGGTGACGGACGAACAACTCCAGCGCGTGCGCGAAAAGATGAAGCAGATCGTCGCGAAGCACCTTCCCCGCACCGGCGCGGAAATCACGTTCGAAGACAAATATCCATCCATGGCGGCCACGGAAGGAAACAAGGCGCTATTGAAGGTTCTCAACGGCTTGAATCTCGACCTCAACATGGAAGCGATGGAGCCCCTTCCTCCCGCCAAACGCGGCGCTGGCGATGTCTCGTTCGTTGCGCCCTATGTGGATAGCATCTCTGGTTTCGGCTCGCTGGGAGGCGGTGCGCACGCGCCCGGAGAGACCATCGACCTGAGCCGGCAGCCGGTGCAGACGAAGCGGGCCGCGCTGTTCATCTACAGGCTCACTCGGTAAATCGGCTGACGGCCGACTTCACCGATTCAAAGGCTTCCGCGGCTCCGGACTCAGAATGTCCACCTCTTTCCGCAAGGATTGATCTTTAAGAGTCTTCACGCGAGCGAAGGCCGCGCGCGCCTCGGCGTTTCTGCCTTGTTGTTGGAACGCCTTTGCCAACTGGTATTGGACGGCCGGTTCCGTCGGCTTGAGCCCCGCTGCGCGTTCAAGGAGCGGTAGTGCGTCCTTGGCGCGTCCCTGTTCCACGGCGATACGGCCAAGATAGTAGAGCGGCCCCCAAAAATCGGGGGTCCGTTCTCGGGCCCGTTCCAGCAGTGTTATGGCTTCGGCCGGACGCGTCTGGGAAAGCAGCGCCCCGAGGAAGTAGAGAGCCTCAGGATCGTCAGGACCAGCCTGGCGCAGTTCCTGCTCCGCATCGTCATCACGGTGCAGGCTGATCAGGGTCTTACCTAGTTCTCGATGGCCGCCATCCAGCGC
>JAOAPQ010000164.1 GCA_025462965.1 Bryobacterales bacterium | reverse complement strand
ATGGTGCGAGCGAGAGGACTTGAACCTCCATTCCCTTTCGGGAGCCAGCTCCTAAGGCTGGTGCGTCTGCCAGTTTCGCCACGCTCGCACAGGCGGGTTCATCGAAAAGTATAGCCCAGCCTGCCCGCGGATGCGGAAGAGCGGGGCGGTTATGTTAACCTGAGGCAAGACTTCCCACCGTTGACCCGGTAGCTCAGCCGGTAGAGCATTTGACTTTTAATCAAAGGGTCGCGGGTTCGAGCCCCGCCCGGGTCACCAACAAAGCTAACGTTTCAATAGTTTACGCGCGATTCTCTAGATCGTCTGGTTGGGTGATTTCTCTCTTCGAATTGGTATTGCCCTTAGCCAGGGGGTGTCAATGCGGCCGCGCTGAGGGCGTGTTCGGAATGGGCGCGCCACGCTTCAATGCGTTCGCGGAGGAGGCGGCCAGCGGCTTCCGGACCTTTCTGCAGCGCGGTGACGATCTCCTGGTGGTCTTCGGCAAGGGCCAAATAATCGGCGGGCAGGGGATCGGCCGAGCCGCAAAGGATATATGCGAAGGGTGCGGCGGCAATGGCTTGGCAGGCCTGAACCAGGAAAGAATTACAGGAGAGGGCATACGTTTCCTGATGGAAGGTATAGTCCGCCAGGCAGAACAGGGGGATATCGTTGAGCCTCGCGGCTGCACGCATCTGATCTACCTGCGTGGTCAATCGGCGAACACCTTCAGGGGTGAGGGTGCGGGCTGCCATTTCCGCAGCGGCGGGCTCAAGGATCATACGTACCGAGAAGAGATTCTCCAGTTCACGCCAGGTATAGCGGCTGACCTCCGTGAAGCGGTTCAACATTTTGTTGACAATGCCCTGATTATGCATGTCCTGGAGAGCAGCGTTGACGGTAGCTTGAGAGACGCCGAGTTCACTGGCGAGTCTGGCTTCTACCAGACGGTCACCCGGCTTGAGCGCGCCGGAGAAGATCTGGCTCAGGATGGCGCGGCGAACCTGGTCAACCCGGGTCACGATCGCAATAGGGGACATGGACATATTAAAAGTGTTGACAAACTGATCATCATCGATAATCATTAAACAGTCAAGGGAGGTAAGCGGCACGTCCCCGCTACTGGCCCGTCTGGGAAACTGGCGGGTTCTCGCTCTTATTCTGCTGGCAACACCCGCGGTCCCGTCTGCGCGCGCACAGAGCTCTGCGGTTTCTTTTGCCGGGGATGTTGCGCCTCTCCTTTCCCAGAAGTGCCTTGCCTGTCACGGACCTAGCCAGAAGATGGCCGCGCTGGATCTGAGCAATCCCGAAGCGCTGGCCACGGGTGGTCAGAATGGCACGGCGGTAATTCCGGGCCAAGCAGAAAAGAGCAGGCTCTATCGCCGCGTAGCCGGGCTCGAGCAGCCGGCGATGCCGCTCGGTTCGAAGCTGAGCGATCGAGAAGTCGGCATTTTCCGTGACTGGATCAACAGCGGGGCGAAGTGGGAAGGGACGGCGCTCAAAGCCGCGAACAAGCCCGCAGTGAAAGAAGACCCGCGCTCCTGGTGGGCTTTTCAGAAGCCGGTGCGCCGGCCAGTGCCGATCCACGCGGACGAGCGATGGACGGCGAATCCGATCGACGCTTTTGTGAAGGCCACGCTGGACGCACGGGGTCTGGACCCTGCGCCACCGGCGGACAAGCGCACGCTGATCCGGCGAACGTACCTCGACTTGACAGGCCTTCTACCGGAACCGGCCGAAGTGGATGCGTTCGTGAACGACCGATCGCCCCACGCGTTCGAAACGGTGGTGGACCGGCTGCTGGCGTCGCCTCAGTACGGTGAGCGGTGGGGACGGCACTGGCTCGATCTGGTCCGCTATGCGGATAGCTGGGGCCACATTCACGACGACGACAACCCGAACGCGTGGCGCTATCGCGACTACGTAATCAAGTCTTTCACCCAGGACAAAGCTTATAACCAGTTCATCGTTGAGCAGTTGGCGGGGGATGAACTGGACGAGATCACGACGGACAGCCTGATTGCAACGAGTTTTGGGCGGGTGGGTCCGCGGGTTCATTTTCGCGAGAAGCAGAATCCGCAGTACCGCTACGACTATCTGGACGATCTGATCGGCACGACGAGCCGCGGTTTCCTGGGGCTGACGGTGAACTGCGCACGATGCCATGACCACAAGTTCGATCCGATTCCGCAGAAGGACTACTACCGGATGATGGCGTCGTTCTTCCCGTTTGTGGATTACGATCACCCGCTGGTTCCGGCGAAGGAGTTTGCGGAGTACAAGGCCCGCAAGGCGGAAATCGAAGCGCAGACGAAGCCCTTGAAACAGGCCGTGAAGAAGATTGAAGAGCCTTACCGGCTGGCGGTCTTCGAGAAGAAACTGAAGACTTTCCCGGAAGATATTCAGGCGGCAGTGAAAACACCGCCGGACCAAAGGACAGCGGGGCAGAAACTGCTGGCGACGCAGGTTCTCTCGATTGCGACAGCGGGCCGCAAGGAGATGGCGCTGAACGAGGCTGACCGGGAGAAGGTCGCAAAGCTGGAAGGCCAGATTAAAGTACTGGAAAGCAAGCTCCCTGCGCCACCCCCGATGGCGGCCGGCATTCGCGACGGGGATTATCGTTTCACGCCGGATGGACTGGGCGATGAGCCGGTGCCGGGCACAACGGCTAATCGGATCGTGGCGGATTTCAAGGGGAGTTACACGCCGGAGCCGGGGACGGTATACCAGGCTCCCCCGCTTCGTTTCCCACTGGACGATCCGGCGGCGAGTGAAGTGAAACCGGCGTTTCTGGGGGTGCTCACGGACGGAGATCCGCCGACGGAGCACCGGCCCGCGAACAACCCGAGCACGAGCGGACGGCGGCGCGCGCTGGCGGAATGGATCGCGTCGGAAGGCAATCCACTAACGGCGCGCGTGATGGTGAACCGCATCTGGCAGCACCATTTCGGACGGGGCATTGTGAGCACGCCGAGTAACTTCGGGAAGATGGGCGCGCTGCCGTCCGATCCGAAGCTGCTGGACTGGCTGGCGACAGAGTTCGTGAGGAATGGCTGGAGCGTCAAGAAGATGCAAAGGCTGATCGTCACGTCGCAGGTGTATCGGATGTCGTCCGAATACGGGAATACGACCAATCTGCAGAAGGACGCGGACGACGTTTACCTCTGGAGATTCCCGATGCAGCGCGTGGAAGCCGAAGCGGTGCGGGACATCATTCTGAGTGCGAGCGGCAAACTGAACCCGAAGGCGGGAGGGCCGCCGTTCTTTCCGGCTGTGCCGGCCGCCGTGCGGGACGACGTGAAGAAGATCGGGCGCTGGGAGCTGACCAAAGAAAGTCCGGCGACGTGGCGCCGCGGGGTTTATTCGTATTACAAACGCGCGATGAAGTACCCGATGTTCGAGGTGCTCGACGAGCCCGATTCGAATATCACATGCGAACGGCGCGGGACGACGACGGTGCCGACGCAGGCTCTTACGCTGCTGAACGATGAGTTTGTTTTGCTGCAGGCGCGCTACTTCGCGGAACGCGTTCGAACGGCGGCGGGCGACGACCCGGCGGCACAGGTCAGGAAGGCATACCTGATTGCGCTGAGCCGTGAACCGAAGCCGGAGGAGTTGCAGGGGAATCTCGGCTTTTTGCAGAAGCAGAAGGCCTGGCATGCCCACGGCCATTCGACAACGGACAAGCCGGATCAGGACGCGCTGACGGATCTTTGCGCGGTGGTGCTGAACCTGAACGAATTTGTGTACATGAATTGAGCGGGAGAGATGTGATGAGCGACGACGGAAACCGAAAAGCGGCGAACAGACGGTTTGTGTCCCGCCGCGAACTCCTGTTCCGTACGGGCGAAGGTATCGGCGGGCTGGCGCTGGCGTTTCTCATGAAGCAGGACGGGCTGCTTGGCGCGGAAGTTGCCTCACCGTCGTGCGCTAACTCGACTGACATCCAGTCGCCGTTCTCCCCCAAGCAGCCGCATTTCAAGCCCCGCGCCAAGGCGGTGATTTCCCTGTTTATGGACGGGGGTGTTAGTCACCTGGATACGTTTGATCCGAAGCCCGCGCTCGACAAGTATCATGGACATCCGCTTCCCGTGAAGGGTGAGATACAGGTGCAGCAGGGCTTTCCGGGGCCGATCATGCGGAGCCCGTATAAGTTCAAACCATATGGGCAATCGGGGATTCCGGTTTCGGAACTGTTTCCCCACATGGCTACGTGCGTGGATGACTTCGCCCTGATCCGGTCCGCAGTGGGAAGGTCGAACGATCATTCGATTTCGCATTTCGAGTGGAACACAGGTTCGCTGCTGACGGGTTATCCGAGCCTGGGTTCGTGGGTAACTTACGGACTCGGCGGAGAGAATCAGAATCTTCCCGCTTACGTGGTGGTTTATGACCATCGCGGGGGACCGTACAACGGGCCATCCAACTGGGGCGCGGGATTCCTGCCGGCTTCCTATCAAGGCACTGTATTTCGTTCCAGCGGGGATCCGATTCTGGATTTGCGTCCGCCCGCGGGATATGTGACTCCCGAGCAGCAGCGCGCGCGGCTGGATCATCTCGGCTGGCTCAATCAGGAACATGAAAAGATGCATCCGGGCAGTTCGGAACTTTCGGCGAGGATATCGTCCTACGAACTTGCGTACAGGATGCAGGGCTGCGCGCCGCAGGCGGTCGACCTTTCGTCGGAGAGCGACGAAACGAAGAGCATGTATGGACTGGACCATCCGATCACGGAGCCGTTCGGGAGGCAGTGCCTGATGGCTCGCCGTCTGATCGAGCGCGGTGTTCGCTTCGTGCAGTTGTACAGCGGGGCCTACGTAAATTCGAACGTGGATACGTGGGACGCGCACGACAGCATTGTCGACAACCACGGTCAGCACGCTCTTGAAGTCGATAAGCCGATTGCGGGTCTGATGACGGATCTGAAGCGCAGAGGGTTACTGGACGAGACTCTGGTTCTGTGGCACACGGAATTTGGCCGGATGCCTATCTCGCAGCGCGGTGTGGGTCGCGATCATAACCCGGGCGCGATGACGATGTGGATGGCAGGGGCTGGAATCAAGGGCGGCCAGATCATCGGCGCGAGCGATGAATTCGGATACAAGGTCGCCGAGCAGCCGGTTACTGTGAATGATTTCCACGCTACGATTCTTCATCTGCTGGGAATCGATCACAAACGGCTTACTTATCTATTCAACGGCCGTAACATGCGGCTTACCGATGTTCGAGGTGAATTGATTCCGCAGATCGTAGCCTAAGTTCACATAATTTGGCCCTTCTGTTGACATTAGTGACGGAGAGTTATATAAACGGTCGCGGAAGGATACAGATGCGAGCTACTCTTCTTATCGTTCTTACGGTGGGTTTTACTATCCACCTGGAGGCGCAGTTGGCAGGGAGAATCGGCGGTTATACGCGCGATACCTCCGGCGCTGTAATCCAGGGAGCGACCATCATTGCGACATCGGATGAACAGCAACTGAAGCGCTCGACAGTTACCGATAACACGGGGTTTTACGAGTTACTCTCCATGCCTCCCGGCCTTTATGCCGTGACGGCCGAAAAGGACGGATTTCAGAGACAGCTGCAGACAGGCGTCAGTCTGACGACAGGTCAGGACCTTCGGCTCGATCTGGAACTAAGAGTGGGCGCTCTGCAGTCCGAGGTGACCGTGTCGAGCACGGCGACTCTGGTGAATACGACGAACCAGACGCTCTCGGCGCTGATCGACGACCGGCGCGTACAGGACCTGCCTCTGAACGGCCGCAATGTGATGGGTCTTGCCGGGATCCTCCCTGGAGTTACGAATGTTTTTGCGCCGCAGGAGATGACTAATACGCGCAGCGGACCGAGCATGTCGGTGAATGGCGGGCGCGCGGTGGACAACAACTTCACCTTCAACGGAGCGAACTTCACGCACTTCGGCCAAACGACAGGCGTGAATTATCCTCCGCCCGATGCAATTCAGGAAGTTCGCATTCAGACGCACAATTTCGACAGCGAGTACGGCAACAGCTCGGGGAGCCAGGTATCGGTGGCATCCAAGGCGGGAACGAACGTTTTCCATGGAGCGGCCTGGGAATTTCTGCGCAACGATAAGCTGAACGCCCGCAGCTTTTTCCAGCCGCTTCGTCCGACGATCCGGGAGAACCAGACAGGCGCGGCGGGCGGCGGGCCCATCAAGCGGAACAAATTGTTTGTTTTTGGCTATTACCAGAAACTGTGGAACCGGCCGCAATCCGGGTCAGCCGTGGCGCTGGTACCGACTGCCGCGCAGCGCAGCGGAGACTTCACGAGCCTGACGGCCAAACTGAAAGATCCTAACGATCCGCTCACAGGGCTTCCGCTGACGGACTCAGGCGGGCGCCAGTGCGTGCAGGGGAACATTATTCTTCCGGGCTGCATCAGCCCGGCGGCGAAGGGTATTTTGGACCGGTTTGTTCCGCAATCGGCCAACGGCACTTACGTATCCCTGATACCTACTCCCTCCGGAAATGACAGCTATATGGGCAGGGTGGATTACATTTACAGTCCAAAGCTGACGTTGTATGGTCACTTCTATTCGGATTCCTATCAGCAGACGTTCGCAAACGGAAATATCCAGCCTTTTGTAACCGGTAATCGGCAGGTACATAATCAAAATTACTCCCTGACGAGCACTTACTCGTTCAGTCCGACTCTGCTGAACGAACTGACGGTCGATTACCTGCGTTCCTCCTCCTCCGACGCGTCCAACAAGACGTATCCGCCGGCCAGCCTCGGGATTCCGATTCCAGCGGGTCTGAACAATGCCGGCATCACGACGACGGTAAGCGGGTTCTTCACTCTGGCGCCGGCCGATCCGAATGGGCAGGACTACATCAACTGGCACGCGCGGGATTCGATGACCTGGGTTCGGGGGCGACACACGATGAAGTGGGGTTATGAACTTTATAAGGTCGATTTCACTCTGAACAGTGCTTTCACCAATACGCGGAGCGTGACCTTTAGCGGCGCCGCGACGGGGAACGCGCTCGCGGATTACGTTCTGGGAGTGTTCGACACCATGAACGTGGTTTTCGGCCAGCCGGGCAGTAATCCTATACAGTGGAAACACTTCTTCTATGTTCAGGATGAGTACAAAGTGTCGCCGCGTCTCACGCTGACCGTAGGGACGCGGTACGAGCCATACTTCGCGTGGGATCAGAAATATCACCGGCATTCGTTCACCGATGTGGGTCATTTCGATGTGCGATCCAAGGTGCACCCGGATGCACTCCCCGGTGTGCTGTTTCCCGGCGACCCGGGGACACCTTCGAACGGCAAGCTCTCTTATGACGATCTCAACAACGTGGGACCCCGGGCCGGGTTCGCGTGGGATGTATTCGGCAACGGCAGAACAAGTGTTCGTGGCGGATACGGGATCTTTTTTGCGCAGCTCAGTGCGAATGTCGTTCACACGTCGGAGGCGCCGTTCGCCGGTACGGATCTTTTGAACGGGGGAGGACTGGATAATCCGTATGGCTCGCTGAACAGGCCACTGCCGCCTTCCGGAATTCTTCCGGGCAACTTCGGCTGCGTACCCATCAGCACAGCGCCGGGCGTGAGATGCGCATTCCCTCTCCCTGCCAACCTGGTGACGACGGATGCCCATCTGGTAGTCCCATACACGCAGTCGCTGAATCTGACGATTGAGCGCCAGATCACGAACGATCTGGCAGTGGAAGTGACGTACGCAGGTAAACTGGCCCAGAAACTGGAGGGGCACAGGCATTGGGACGCAGCCGTATTCAAGACAGATCCGATCACCGGCGCGCCGCCTTCCGCTCAGAACGTCAACGACCGTGTTTACTATCCACAGACAATCGGCCTGTTCAACACGCAATCACGCATTCTGGGAAATGACTATCGCTCCGGCTATCACAGTGCCCAGTTGAAGGTAAGCAAACGCTTCAGCAAGGGTTTCTCATTCCTGACCTCTTACGTGTTCTCCAAGGAACTGGATGACGTGGTGGCCCCACAGGCCGGTCTGACGCCTGGAGTGGACGACCCGTTCAACCTGAAGCTGGATAAAGGACGTGGAAATTTCGACCACACTCATGTGTTCAATATGAGCTGGCTGTGGACGCAGAACCACAAGTTTACGAATCGGCTGGCGAAGTACTCTCTCGAGAACTGGAGCATCGGCGCTCTGCACACGATTCAAACAGGCGCTCCACTTACTTTCGTGATGGGCACGGACATCGCTCTGAACGGCACGGGCCAGACAGCGTTACAACACGCGCAACTGGTGCCCGGGCTCACTTACGACAATATCGCGCTGGATCATGCGAATCGGAATGCGTATATCAATCAATATTTCAATACGGCCGCATTTGTTCCGATCGCTCAGCTGCCGAAGGGTATCTATGGGAATGCCGGACGCAATATCCTGGACGGGCCTGGACTGAGCAACACGGATTTCACGCTGATCAAGGATGTGCGAATTCGCGAAGCGCTGAAACTGCAGCTGCGGGGCGAATTTTTTAACTCGTTCAACCAGGTTCACTTCGACCCGCCGAACACATCTGTGGCCTCGGGAAGCTTTGGGCGAATTCTGAGCGCGCAGCCAGGACGAGTGATTCAAGTCGCAGCGAAGTTCCTCTGGTAGGCTACGAAGCAACGTTTTTTGAAGACCTTATGAGAACACTCATCCTATTCATCGCTATTGCGGCTTCGGCCGCCGCCCAGGAGACGCGCAAAGAGATCGTAAATGCCGCTCCCACACCGGAAGGGGACTCGCACTCCAATAGCGACAAGATTCCCGATGTTTACGCGATCCCGGGGCAGTTCGACCGGATTCTGGTGCTTCGCTTTAAGTACAAGGCTGATCTGCTCGCAGGGATGGAAAAGATCGTGAAGGACGAGAAGATCAAGAATGCCGTGATTCTCTCGGGAGCGGGAGGAGTGCGCGGGTACCACGTGCACCAGATCAGCAATCGGGATTTTCCTTCGAAGAACATGTTCGTCAAGAATCCTACAGCGCCGGCCGATTTGATCAGCATGAACGGATACATTATCGACGGCAGGATTCACGCGCACATGACTCTGGCGACTCCCGATAAAGCGTTCGGCGGACATCTGGAACCGGGGACGGAGGTATTCACGTTCGGCATCGTCACCATCGGCGTGATGAAGGACGGAGCCGATTTCAGTCATCTGGACGATAAGACCTACCGATGATCTTCCTGCGAGCAGTTTTTTGCGCCGGCATTCTGACCGCTCCTCTCTGGGCGCAGGTTAAGATCACGCAGGCGGGAGATCGCGTCTCCGTGAATATCGACGGCAAGCCGTTTACGGCTCTGTTCGTGGGCCCGGATGTCATGAAGCCGTATCTGTATCCGCTGCGAGCCGCATCTGGGACTTCGGTGACGCGCCACTTTCCTCTGGAAGACAGTCCTGGGGACAGCAAGGACCATCCGCACCACAGAGGCCTTACTTTCGGGCATGCGGACCTGAATGGCTTTAATTACTGGGCCAATGAGGCGTTCAATCCCGGAGCCAAAGGCAAGATCGTTCTGGATAAAATCATTGGCGTCGAAAGCGGCCCGAAGACAGGCAGCGTCGAAGCCGCTTTCAAGTGGATTGACCCCCAAGGCAATCCTCTGATGATGGATACGCGGAAGATTACGTTTTATTCCCACCCATCGCTCAGAATTATCGATTTCGACATAGTGGTGAAAGCGATCGTGCAGGCCAAATTCGGCGACACGCATGAGGGATCTTTCGGCGTGCGCGTGGCTGCATGGCTGGAGGAGCCGGCTCCGGCCTACGTTCCGAAGGCGGCCGGCGGCGAACCGAGACCGACGGAGCCGAAGCGAACCGGATTGATTTCGAACTCGGAAGGTCAACGGACAGAGGACCAGGTGCGCGGAAAGCGGGCGAACTGGGCAGACTATTCGGGCGAAACCAAAGGAGAGAAGCTGGGAATTGCAATCTTCGATCACCCAATGAATCCGCGGCATCCGACTTACTGGCACACGAGAGGTTATGGGATGTTCGCGGCGAACATCTTTGGCATACGAGACCTAGGCAACAACAAGAATGCAGACGGAAGTCTGACTCTGAAGCCAGGGGAGGAACTGCGGTTCCGTTACAGAGTCGTGATTCATCCGGGCAGCGCATCCAGTGCGGGAATCGATAAATTGTACGCGGACTATGCGGCGGGACGGTGAAGTGTCCGGTGCCCCAGCAGATCGGCGATCGTTTTTCAGGGACAGTCCTGACCGCAGGAGGTGAACGGCATACGAATGTATTCAGTCCGTTTGACCATACGGCCCTTCCAAGCTCATCCTGTTCGGCGAAGGCTCGCTACACCGCGCGTTGAGAGGAAACGCCTCGGGTTGCCTCCGACGCTCCCATTGCCAACTGTCGCAGCTACTAGACGGGATGAATGCGGGGCCATGCAAGCTCAAACCCGCGGGCTTGTAGAACACTTTGAAATTCAGCCAGTGCCTTTTTATCCGATCGCACCGCGCGTGGCGGTTTTTTTGCTTTGATTGCGTAGGCGGCCAGCGCTCCGGCCGCTTCTCCGATATTCCACTCCACCGGGTGCAGCCGGTAACAGCCGTTGGTGATGTGCGTGGTCCCGATGTTCTTGCAGGCTGGAAGCAGATTGTCGAGACGCTTGGGGATCAAAGAGCCGAGCGGTATCTGAAACGGCAACGAACTAATGTCGACATAGTTCGTTCCGCCTGCCGACGGGTGCAGATCGATCCGGTAGCATCCGATTCCTACCGAGTCCGGGAAGGGTTCGGCAAACACCTCGCCCGAAGCCCCCCTGGTTTTCTTCGTGCGCATGTCAGTACCGACGTGCTGTTCGAGGACGGTGAACTCTGCCTGGATTCTTCTCGACTCGCGAATATAGGCGGCTTTGGCCATGCCGTCTTCCGTTCCCACGAGGTCCTTCCGTAAGCGGAGGCCCTTCCATCCATGGCCGCCGTCGAGCCGGGGAGCGTCGGTCTGCATCCAATAGAGAAAAGAGAAACTGAGCTGCTTTGCACGCTTCAGTTGCTCTTCCTTCTGAGCCGGGTTAGCGGTGATGAGATCGCCCAACCAATAGTCGTTTTGCGGCCAGTTCACGAGCGTGATATCGCTTTTGTATGTGCCCGGGGCGAAGTTTGCCCGATCCGCGAGACGGCGATAGAGCCACAGATTCAATCCCTCGGACTTCGCTCCTGACGGATTCGGGTCGAAGTAAGCCTTGCGAGGCGCCAGCGTTTTCGGTTCGCACGCCGTCCAGTTCAGCAGCGGCCCTGTCCATGGGGGACTCATTTTGGGGACATAATCGCGCCAGAAGTCATATTCTTGTGGCCGATCGATGGTGTGGTCCTCCCCTTCCATCAGGTCTACGGCGAAGCAGAAGGTGAAAGACTGGCTGTTGGCGGGTTGGGCCGCCGCCGCAGCATGCATTTCGCCTGTCTGCGCCTGAGACTCGGCGCCGGTGACATATTCCGCCTTGACCATCGGCAGCAAATCGCCAAGTTCCGTCGCATCCAGAAAGTACTGCGCGGTGATGGTTCGCTTCTCCTGACGCTGCCTATGCTGGACAGTGACACTGGTCACTCGATCGCCGGTCGTCGTAGCTGACGCCGGCACGTGCTCCAGCAGCATGGTCAATTGGCCACTGGCTTGATAAGGCGCAAGCAAAGATTCTAGAACTGCGACGGATACCCGGAATTCATGCGTCAGCCGGGAAACGGATCCATTTCCCGGATTCAGATCCTCTCGGGAACGCGCTACGGAGGTTAGAGGATAGTGAACCCGATAGTAATCCCGCACTGCGTTCCGGTAGTTGCGGTAACTCCGCGTGCAACCAAACATCTCGATCCATGGATGCTCATCCGGCGGCACCGCCTGAGATGTCAACTGGCCGCCAATCCAGTCGGTTTCTTCCGTGAGCACCACCCGCATCCCCTCACGCAAGGCCGCAAGAGCTGCCGCGAATCCACCTACTCCGCCGCCGATCACCGCGACATCGCAATGAAGTTCTTTGTCCAGGCCAGAGAGCCGAGGCAGGACCAGAAGAGATCCCGCCGCCTGCAGCAAACGCCGCCGCGTAACGTAAGTCATCGGGATTCCTAGAACGAAATCTTCAAGCCGAACTGGATATCCCGTGGGCTGTTGGCAGTGGAGGTCACCTGCCCAAAGGTCTGCGATGAAACGCTACCGTTCGGGGCGGCGAACTGGGCGTGGTTGAACAGGTTGTAAAATTCAGACCGGAACTGAGCTGCAATCTTGCGGTCGAATACGGCAACGGTAAAGTTCTTCACCAGGACGGCATCGATATTGCGCTGCGGCGCGGTTCTTACATCGGGCAGAACGGGTCCGACGTTTCCGAAAGTATTGGGCGCGGCGACCGTAAAGTCACTCGTATTGAACCATCGATAAATTGACGGGCTATCCAGATGCGCGCTCTGGCCGTTGTTCACCGCGGGACGGTTGATGGAGACCGGCAGTCCGCTTTGCAATGAAAGAATGCCGCTCAGATCCCAATCTCCGAGAATCGCATTTACGAAGCGATTGGTGGATTTTCCGAAACCACGATCATGGCCAAAGGGGATGTTGTAGACGCTGCTCAGCCGGAACTGATTGGGGGTATCGAAGTTGGAAAGCCCCTTCTCCAGGGTGCGATTGTAGATGTCGAGAGGTATCCGCACGTCGTCAATCGCCTTAGACCGTGTGTAGGCGGCCAAAAACGTCAAGCTCGAGGAGAGCCGCTTTTCACCCTGAATTGTAAATGCTTCGTAGGTAGAATTCCCGGCCGGCACGTAGACCTGTTGCACCGCACTATATTGCGGATAGGGCAGCAGCGATTGCTGGCGCGAGATCGTCGGGCCGGCGAGGACGCCGCCCAGGTTCAGTCCGTAGAAAGGATTGGGCACCAGGTCATTCAAATGAGAGCCGAGCGATAGATACTGGTTTGGAAGTTGATTGATGTTCCAGGTTTCCTGCAGGCGGGTCGACTTACTACCCCAGTAGTGCGCGTCAAGCACGACACCCCAGGGAATCTCGCGTTGAATGCCGGCGCTCCAGGTCTGCGAATAGGCATTTTTGAACGCATATTCGGGGGCGCCGATACTCGTGCCGATATTGGCAAGCGGATTACGGTCGTTCAGCGGCGGCAGAATGCCCTGCGGAAAAGGATTGCTGATAGTGGTCGCAGGTGTGACGCCGTCGAGCGAGGCGACCATCGTAGTGGTCCGCACGGCTTCCACCGCGCCGGCTCCATTGCCCTGGACGTTACGCGGCAGGAAGAAAATGCCATAGCCTCCGCGTAGAACGGTCTTCTTATCGAGGCTATACGCAATACCGAAGCGTGGCCCGAAATTTTTCCAATCGGTGGATTGTTGATTCTGGGAATTTCCCTGGCCAACCCATGTCAGCAAGCCCGTGAGATTGGGGATGCCCGCCGCAGCGCCCAATGGATTAATCGCCGTGTTGTTGAAATATGCCAGCCGGTTGTATTTCTCTCGATCGCCAATGCCAACATCCCAGCGCACGCCGATGTTGATGGTCAGTTTGCTGGTGGCTTTCCAATCGTCCTGGACATAGGCCGCATAATAGAGACCCTGGGTCGAGATCGGATTGATAGCAATCACGTTCCCGCTCGAAGCGTCTCCCAGCAGGAAAGACGCCAGACCATAACCGGAAGTGGTGCTGGCCACGATGGGATTGGGCCCTTGCGTAAATGAGCGGCCGAAATTGAAAGTGCCGGAAGCCGAACTGTTCTGCCCCTCGTTGAAGTCCAGGACGCGCCAGTCGCCGCCAAACTTCAGGTTGTGTTTGCCGCGCTGCCAACTCACACTGCCCAGGGTCGCGAACACGTTTCGCGGCTGAAATTGGGTGAAGGAGTCAGAACCATTGCCGGTGCCGACGGTATCTCCAACGTTGAATACGGGGAACTGCGGAGCCACCTGAGAGACATAAGCAGCTGGAAGATTCAGAGACGCAAGATTGAACCCTTGCGATGCTCCGAATTGCGCGGCGAGGGCACGAGTGAACGAAAAGGAGAGATCGGCAATGAGGGTTGGTGAAAAAACGTGAGTTACGTCGGTGACACCCTGGGTGTAATGGTCGGAAGTCTGTCTGCCGCCACCGGCGGGCGGCGGCAGATTCCCGGGAACGAAGCGCACGTCCTCCTGACGGGAGACGCGAACGAACATGCGCGTACTCTCGCTGAAGTTCGCATCACTGCGGATATCGTACTTATCGCCGTTCGTAGACGAATTCGCGGAGTAGATGTAATTGTTCTGATTCGTAAGCGCATTCCCCGTCGTGTTTGCCTGCGGGAAATACTTTAGCGCGGCCGCGGCCACCGGGTCGAACCGGCTCACTGGAATGATGTTCCCCGGGAAGACCGAACGTTGGCGGGTGCCGTCCGCCAACGTCACAACGGTCGCGGGATCGTACACCTGAATCAACGAACCGTTGCTTGCGTAAGTCTGCGAGAAATTACCGGCCAATTGTAGCGACGTGGGAACGGTCGAAATTGTAGACACTGGGAAACCTTGGCGCAGACCTTCGTAGTCGCCGAAAATGAACCATTTACTTTTCAGGATGGGTCCGCCCGCATTGGCTCCGAACTGGTGACGCTGGAAGGAGAGCCTCTTTTGGCCGCTGCGGTTGTTGAAGAAGTCATTCGCATCCAGCACGCTATGACGTTCAAAATCGTAAAGGACGCCGTGGTACTGGTTGGTTCCGGGTTTGGAGATGATGTTGACCACGCCGCCGGACGTCCGGCCAAACTGCGCATCGAAGCTGTTGGCCTGGACTTTGAATTCCTGCACCGAATCGACGGGCGGGTCGATTACGCCGCGATTGATGTCCGGCGTGGTATCCGGAGCCCCATCGAGCAGAATTTCCTGAGAGCCGGACCGGCCGCCGCCTACATTGAAATCGGATTTGAAGAAGTTGCGACCCACGTTCTGTCCGCCGCCATTTCCGAAGTTTGGACCGAACACTACACCAGGCGTGAGCCCGACCAGCGCCAGAGGGTCGCGCACATTCAATGGAAGGTTGACGATGCTGCGTGTCGTAACCACTTGACCGAGGGTGGAGCTTTCTGTGTCGAGAGCCGGCGGAGCAGCGGTAACGGTGACCTGTTCGGAGACCTGACCGGTTTCCAGCGTTACATCCACCTGCAGCGTTTGGTTCACCTGCAGAGTGATGGGCCCCTGCTCAAAGGTTTTGAATCCTGTTGTCGTACAGCGGAGGCGGTATTCAGCCGGCGGCAGGTTAGGAAAGCGATAAATGCCTTCACCGTTCGACGTCGCGGAAAACGAGGTCTGGGTTGCCAGGTTCGTTGCGGTCAGCCGCGCGCCGGCTACTAATGCTCCCGAGCCGTCCTTCACGGCACCTGTCAGTTGAGCGTTAAAGACCTGTGCTCGTAATCCAGCGGCGCTGGAAAAAAGAAGAATTGCTCCGAGTACGCAGCTGAGGCGAGAATTTCTTAAATGCGTGTGTCCCACTTTGACACTCCCTTTAGCGGTTTGAAACCGGTTGCTCACATAGTGGCGCTCTTCACGAACGGCAATCAAGTTTCCTGGAGTTTGTTACACACTGTTACGCTTCAGAATGAGGCGGTTAGAGCGCGGCGCATCGAGGCGGGCTGGGGAATATAATCGGGATTGTCCGCTATGAGCGCAACCACGCCGCCGGAATCTACGGTCTCTTCCGCCCTCGTTGAACCGACGCCGCTTCCCGAAAGTGTGAGCTGCGTGGTGCAAAGCAAGAGCTTCGAGAAGTCGCCTACCCTGCGAGTGTTGCTGACCTACCTCTGGCAGCATCGCAATGAACCGATCAGTGAGTATGCGATTGCGACGGAGGCTCTGGGGCGGAGTTCTCTTTTCAATGCGAAGACGGATGCCACCGTGCGGGTGCAGATCTCGCGCCTTCGCCACCGCTTGGAAAAATACTATGAGCAGGAAGGCCAGGATTGCGGGGAGCGCCTCGTGGTGCCGCTCGGGTCTCATCAGGTCCAGATCGAGCCTGTCAACAAGCCGGTAAAGGTCGTCACGGTTTTGCCTTTCGAGAGGGACGCGCACCCGGCGGAATATATTGCGAAGTTTCCCATTATCCTCGCAACACTCTGCGCGGTCTTGCTTATTACGTCCGTCTCGTTGGGGGTCGCGCTCTACCGCGCGCGGCGAAGTCAGAAACAGACCGCTGTCCAGGAAGTTGCCCGCTTCTGGAAGAGCTTTTTCGGCAATGGCCGGCAGACACGAATCATCCTTCCTACCCCGGTTTTTCTCTCGTTTTCGCCGCGCCCGGGGGAATCGATCATGTTTCGCGACACAACGGTGAACGATTTTGGGGAGAGAGAAAGGTCGGAGGGCTTCCAGGCGCTGGCCCGGTTGATGGGACACCCGCAGCTGGCGCAGAATTACACAGTCACGTCGGACACGTTTGCTTCCGTGAAGCTGGCGCGATACCTGGATAAATCCGCGCTCGTCACAACGGTCCTAAGCAGCGCCGATGCGCCACTGGAAGCTCTCGATAACGAGAACGTGATCGCGATCGGCACATGGGGCACCCTGGCTCCATTGAAACCGTATCTGGACCGGATGAGTTTGTTGCTGGGTCCACATGAGCAGTCTGTGGAATTCAAGAGACCTTTACCGGGCGATCCCAAGCGCATCGAGTGGACGAAAGAATCGGCGGAACGATCGGTCTGGCCCGGAATCATTGCCGTTTTGCCTGGGCCGGGCGGACGATCCCATCTGCTGATTCTGGGTTCGCGGCACACCTCCGCTCTTGTTTCCTTGCTCACTTCCGCGAATGGGCTGGAACAGTTGGAGCGGTTGTGGAAAGCGAAAGGATCGCCCGACTACTACGAGGTTGCGGTGAATTCAGAGATGAACGGAGAGGACCTGGTTCGATTTTGGCCCGTTGCACTGCATCCTTTTAGCCCGCGTAACACCCCGTAACAAACGGCTGGAAACTCCCAGGCATCGTGATGGTTGGGAGAGAATCTGCATTGAGCCATGCGGATCCTCTCCATTCTCTTCCTTGTTTCCCTCTGTTCATCGACCGTGCAAGCGCAAACTCAATTCGACCTGCTGGTCTACGGAGGAACTGCGGGAGGTGTCATCACGGCTGTTTCAGCCGCGCGCGAAGGGTTGACGGTGGTGCTTCTTGAGCCGGGCCGCCACCTCGGCGGCATGGCAACGGGCGGGCTCTCGCGGACGGATTTCGGCCACAAGGAGGTGATCGGGGGCTACGCGCTGGAGTTCTACTGGCGGGTCGGACTGAAATACGAAATGAATCGCATGGCCAACGACGTTGCGTGGTACTACGAACCGCATGTAGGTGAAGAAGTGTTTGCGGAAATGCTGCGCGAGGCTCATGTAGAAGTGCACTTCGGGCAACGCTTGCGAGAGCGCGGCGGCGTGGTAAAGAGCGGCGCTGCCGTAGAAGCAGTAACTGCCGAAAATGGAACGGTGTATCGCGCACGGGCCTTTGCCGACTGCTCCTATGAAGGCGACCTGATGGCCCAGGCCGGCATTCACTACACGTGGGGACGCGAATCCATCCAGGATTATCAGGAGAGCTTGGCCGGAGTGCGCGACCGCACTCCAAAGCATCAGTTTCTGGTCCCAATTTCCGCCAAAGACGTAAACGGCCGCTTGCTTCCTGAAATTTCCGGCGCGCCGGAAGGAGCCACCGGATCCGCCGATAAGAAGGTACAGTCCTATAACTTCCGAATGATCTTGTCGGAGGATCCGAAAAATCGGGCGGGATTTCCCAAGCCGCCGAATTACGACCCGCATAGGTACGAGCTCCTCGCGCGCCTGCTTGCCGCAATGACGGCCAAGCTGGGGCGTCCGCAAATTCTGCAGGAGGTGACACTCATCGCTCCGATTCCCAATCACAAGGCGGACTTCAACAATCAGGGCCCGTTCTCCACCGACTACATCGGCGGCAGTTGGGATTATCCGAACGGCTCTTACGCCCGCCGGGCCGAGATCTGGCAGGCGCATGTCGACTACACAAAGGGCTACTTCTACTTCCTCGCCCATGATCCTCGCGTTCCGAAATCGTTGCAAGACGAGGTCAACCAATGGGGCTTGGCCAAGGATGAATTCAAAGACACGGAAAATTGGCCAAATCAGCTCTATATCCGTGAGGCCCGCCGCATGGTCGGCGAGTTTGTCATGACCCAGAAAGATCTGCAGACCGAGCTCACCAAGCCCGACCCCATCGGTATGGGCTCCTACAACAGCGACTCCCACAATCTGCAGCGCATTGTCAACGCTCAAGGGAACGTCGAAAACGAAGGCGATATGCAGGTGGCCGTCAAGCCTTACCAGATTCCTTACCGTGTCATGCTGCCCAAGAGAGCTGAAGCGGTCAACGTTCTGGTGCCCGTCTGCTTTTCGGCGAGCCACGTCGCGTATTCATCGGTTCGTATGGAGCCGCAATATATGATCCTCGGACAGGCCGCGGGAGTGGCCGCCGCGATGGCGTTGCGTGAGAAGAAGGCGGTGCAGGATATCGACCCGCACCGACTCACTGAACGTCTGAAGCAACAAGGTGCGGTGCTGGAAGACCGGCCACCGGTGGCAGGTCCAGCGTTCTTCCACGGACTCTGGCAGAAGTTTCATCCGGACGAATCGCGCGTGCGAACTCTGCCGTAGTCGATCAGTTGGCCGCCAGCCGCGTGGCGAGTTCCCATCGCCGCACAGGTCCGCTTCGGTGAAAAGTCAGCGCCGGCAAATGGGCAGGCAACTCGTCTTCCCGCCAGTCCGTCCAGTAGAACGGAAGATCTTCATGGAACCAATTGCGGTGGTCGGTCGCCATCCAACCTTTTTGCGTCACGAATTTTACCGCTTCTTCTGCGTTTAGGCCTTTCCCAAAATAAGCGGCGATTGCAACCGCGGCCTCAGCGCGCGTGACGGGCGCATCCGGCGATGCGTGTAAATCGGCGGACTGCATTGGATAGATCCCGCGCAAAGCCGCCAACTGGATCGCCGCGAAGGCTGGATGGTCTGCGCCCATGTCGTCAAACCAAACCATCGGCACGCCCTGCTGTGCGAGTACCCGCTGCACATCGGCGACAACAGGCTCAGTTCCGCGCTCCAGCCACAAGCCGGCAATCGCTCCAGCCGATTCTCCGATGTTCCATTCCACCGGATGTAAACGGAACGCGCCGTTGGTGAGGTGAGTGACACCCAGATTCTTTCCTGCGGGCAGGAAGTTGAGGGCATCCAGCGGCATCATTGCCGACATGGGAATCTGAAACGGCTTCGGCATTCGCATGCGCCCATGCTCGTTCGCTCCGCACGGATGAATATCCACCATATAGAATCCGGTCCCGATCGAATCTGCAAACCAGCGTGCTCTCGGCCCCTTTTGGAATTCATCGACGATATCTTGTTCCGCGACTCTCCCCCGGGCCAGCATCCGGCGCGATTCGCGAATGTACGGATATTTGGACATGCCGTCCACGCTGCCCATCTCATCGGGGCGAAGCGCCAACTCAGGATACCCTTTGCCCGACTTGCCATCGCGCGGAAGGTCATTTTGAAGCCAGTACAAAAAAGCGGCGGAAGTCTGTTTCGCTCTCTGCAATATTCCGGCGAGCTCTGCCGGCTCCCGATCCAACGGGGATTCCACACCATAATCCTGGCGAGGCCAATTCATCAGCGCGATATCGTGCGGAACGCCGATCTCGAAATTGCGTGCATTGAGAAGGCGGCGCCAAGAGAAGAACGGCCCCGGCGACATGTTATTCGGGACCGGCGGGTCGTCCCCGAACATTCGATACTGCACCCAGCCTTTCCAGCCGAATTCTTCCGGGTAGTTCACGCGCAGCGAGAAGCCCTGGCGCTGAAGGATCTTGTCGTAACCGTCGGGTTTGGCGGCCCGGGGGCTTGGCCCCTCCGCATGTTCAATCACAAACGGATAAGTAAAGCTCTGAACGCACGAAGGATTGGCCACGGCGGGGGCGTCGGGCTCTCCGGTTTCCGATTTCGGTTCGGAACCTACGACGTAAGGAATCTTCGCCAAGGGCAGAAGATCTCCCATTTCCGTGGCATCCAGAACGAATCGCACCCGGAAGCGGATCACTCTTCGTTGGTCAAACTGCCATGCCAGGGCGGATTCGATAGCCGCACCGCGCCGCTGAATGGCGAAGATCGAGGTCCGCAAATACAAATTCACGCCAGGTTTGCGGAGCATGTCTTCCAGAACCGTAACGCCAGCCTTCGGCTCGAAGCAGAGAGGCGATACATAACAGTCGCCCGGATTGAGATTTTCCCAGGCAGCGGCTGCCGGAGTCAGTTTCGTGTTCTTTCGATACCAGTCGCGAATGCCGGCGCGAAACCTTGCATAAGTGCGGGTGGCGCCGGCAAATTCGAGGAATCGATTCTCGTCGAGCGCAGAGACGCCGCCTGATGTTGCCTGGCCGCCCACCCAATCGGTTTCTTCGGTAAGACACACCGTATGTCCCCGGGAGGAGAGCGCGAGTGACGCGCCGATTCCGCCCATTCCCGCTCCGGCCACGAGAACGTCACAGGAGATCTCGGTCACCTGATCGGGCACCGTGACACGGACCACCGCCTGCGACGCGTCTCCCGTCAGCGGAACTTTTTGTATATCGAGAACCGTGTAGTCCTCGGCCTTTGCGCATGTCGCGCAGACCACTACGAATAAGAGATGGCAAGCTCCGGCGTATCGACCCATTTTCCTCCGCGCAGCCTCGATTCTAAACCTGCCAGCATAATGCCATTAGCAACCAGCGTCCGCTCGATCGGGTTCGGTTCTTTGTGCCTGAGGACCAGATCCTCGAAGTTGCGCACCATGAAGCTCCAGTGATTATGTAAGTTCAGCTGAATGTAAAAGCAAGTGGCAACCGGCGCCGTTTGTTGCTTTAGACGCGCTGCAAACAAGTAATCCCGCGTCATACTGTTCACGTGCAAGACGGCGCCGCGCAATCCGTCTCGGTAGCGGATCAGGAACGCTTGCGGCGCATCGTCCGCGACTTCGGGAACCAGGTTAATCCGATGAGCCAGCGCGGCCTCCAGCAGTTCCCGCGACCACTCTCCCTTAGCAGCCAGGCTCCAGACATCTTCGCCCTTGCACCAGAGCACGCTGGCCACACCCGTCTCGCCACCGGACCGCCGCTCAGCCATCGATTGAAGTAACTCGATCCCGTGATAGGCATGTTCTTCGATATCGCTATAAGAAGTAGTGAGCAACTCTGAGTAGCGGACGCCGCGGTCCAGGTTGACAGGCGGCCGCTGCCAGGAAAGAGGCACAGTCGATCCGCAAAGTAGCGGAATCTTCATTTCTCTCGCGCGATCGCAGGTGCGCCGGGCATCCGCCCATTCATAAGCGAAATACTTGTCCTGATAGAGAGGAAGCACGCGCTTTTCCTCGCGCATCACTCGCGTAATCTCGTCAAAATAACGCCAGCGTGGATACATGAAGTTACCGCGTGGATTCCGGGGATACACTCCATGCTCGCCGATCACGGCGACAGCATCGACCGCGATCCGCGAGCCTCCGCAACGCATGGCCTCCGTGACGCTCGGATAGATTTTGATCCCGTGCTCTTCCGCTTGTTCGCGCGCAAGGTCATTCGCGGGGAATTGATCCACATAGAACGAGACGGCCTCCAGACGCGGATCGTGCCATTCATGATTCAGGCGGTAGCCATCGAGCAATCTGCTGACAAAAACATCGGCATGTGAATTGGGGTAGTAGGCATTGAGAATGCACGCAACGCGCGGCTTCGGCTGCGCGGCGCCCACGCGTCGTACAGCTCCGGCAAGAACCGGCGCGGCGAGAAAGGAACGTCTGCTAAAGCCAGCCACGTTATTCAGTGTAAGACAGGGGGCTGAATGAGCTGTCCTTGCACGATGAACTACGGGGGGAATCCTTCTGGCAGTGCTTTCAGGCGTCTGCAATGGCCTTTTCACGGCGGCGATGAAACTTCAATCCCGCTGGAAATGGGAAAACACGTGGGTAGTTTTCATCGTCGTGGCCTGCATCGCGATGCCGCTCGCGATTGTGTTTCCCACCGCTCCGAACTTAACGCAAGTCTTCGAACGCGCGCCGCAGAATGCCACATGGGCCGCGACCGGATGCGGATTTGCGTGGGGCTTTGGCGCGATTTCCTTCGGCCAGAGCCTCGATTCGGTGGGCGTCTCCATCGCCAACAGCCTCGTTATCGGAATCAGTTCCGCACTCGGATCATTGGTGCCTTTGATGCTCGGCGGCAATGTGCGAATGAGCCAGCGCATTTGACTTTGCTAATGCCAGCCGGAGCCGGATTTGATGCAGACCATCAACAAGCCGAGATGATTGACTACGCCGGTTTGGCTGGTCAGATCGCTGCGGCTTTTCACAATGGCGGTGTCGCCG
>JAOAPQ010000109.1 GCA_025462965.1 Bryobacterales bacterium | reverse complement strand
TCCGCATTCACGGCCGCGGCCAGCGCACCGACTCGTGCGTCAACCAGGGTTTCCGCTCTGCGCAATTCCACGTCGCCCCTTGTTCCATCACAGGCTGCCGCTAGCGCCGCGTCCGAGATGCCGACGGACAAATACAAATAGTGCAAGTCATCGGTTCGAACCCATGTCTCAAATTGACGAGGGACCAGGCACATTTCGCCCGCGCCAAAAGTAAGTCTCCTCATCTCAGAACGGCGCAAGCCAATTTCAACGGAACCAGTCCGCAACACCATGAAGAGAACCGGCTGATGTGGCACCCACATGCGCGGCTCTGTGGCAGACTCAGGTACGTTGAGTTCAACCCTCATCTCTACCTCACTCCTCGCTTCGTTTGATGCTTGTCTCTAAACGGAGGCGGCTGCTTTCCGCAAAAAAAAAAAGACGAACCGCTCCACTCCGATCCCCGGCCTAGCGCACAGCGACGAATCTGTGTCCCGGTAGGAAGAACCCGCGTGGTCGAGTCTTATTCCGGGCGAGAAGAACGTAGGTCACGGCGCTACGTGTGCTTGTGATCGGCGCCGGGCAGGACCGGATCCCCAACTCCCTTCGGACGCGCGCTTTGGCGGACTCCATTCCGGGGACCTCGTATAACGAAATCGATTCCGGACACATTGCTCTTTTTGAACGGGCGGACGAATTCATCACGCTGGCGATCAGACGCCCGACGGGCACGTCGTTCGCCTTCGCCTCGGAACCATACTGACGCGATCGTCCGCAAGTCCTGCCAGACACGCCGCGCGCGGTCGCTCAACTCTCTCCCGCGCCTCCTGCATGGTCGCCGGATGTGAAAAAAGATACCAGTGACGGAACTGGTAAGCCGGTGCGCAAATGAAGCTGAGAACTAGCGCGGCCCTCGAAACGGAAGATAATGGGAGTACCGCTCCACTCGTCGCCTGTCTCGCACACCATTCCACCAGCGCGGGCGGGTGGCTACGCGACAGCAATCGCAAGACTCGTCAATTCGCATTGGAAGGAACGAGAAAGTCGGCATCGCGACTGCGATTGCCGAGTCGCAGGTTCGGCGAGCCCTATCGTTTATCGTTCCTAAACGTTGTTGTGCAACGAGTATTGTGACAATGCCCACACACCAACAGATCTATCTACGTGACAGGCCGCGAACCCGCAATGAGGATTTGCACGAGTCTCCTGGCACTTTGCGGCCAGTCCGGCGCGGACGCCACGTTGGAGACGCCGATGAGAGCCCGCAGCAGGTCAAGCGGGTCGAGATCCGGGCGTATGTCGCCGCTCTCGATGGCGCGATTCACCAGTGCACGGATCGCTCCTTTGATCCGATCTCCCGTACACTCGAACACCTTTGAGGCCCCGCCCACGAGCGTGTTCAGCGCAGGGGCGATGATTTGTTTGGCTGCAATGTAGTCGACGAAGAGCAGCATCCAGGCCCGCAATGCTTCGATCGGCGGCATTGTTTCGCCGAATTTCCGTTCCGCTGCCGCCAGCTTTTCTACCTCACTCCGATAGACCTCCTCAAGCAGTGCATCGCGCGTACGGAAGTGGCGATACAAAGTTCCCGGTCCAACGCCTGCCTGCCTGGCGACTTCGTCCAGATTGATGCTGCCGCCGGATCGCGTGAAAGCCTCTTTTGCGATCTCCAGAATGCGCTGGCGATTGCGTCGCGCATCGGCGCGGGGCTTGCGAGGAGCGGGTTTACGAACCGGAGTGGGCATCTTAAAATTCTTGCAACCGGAGACCGTCTCCGGTAATCATTTTGATTGGGGAGACACTCTCCGTTTTATCCGCCAGAGCGGCGGTTGTCAATTCGGGAGCACGGGTAACATACCTTTGTGTCCGGAAGAAAGAGGAAAAGAATGACGAAAGTATTTGATGCGACTTCCACGACGGAAGATGTTTTGTCCGGAGTCAATCTGCGGGGCAAGAGGATTCTGGTGACCGGGGTTTCGGCTGGGCTCGGTATAGAGACGGCACGGTCCCTTGCCGCGCATGGCGCCCATGTGGTGGGTGCGGCGCGGGATGTGGCAAAGGCCGAAGCTGCGACCGCAAAGGTTAGAAAGGACGCCGCGGCCGGGGGTGGAAGCTTTGAACTCACAGCACTGGATCTTGCAAATCTGAAAAGTGTGCGTGCCTGCGCCGACGCACTGCTGGGAGCGGGGAAACCCTTCGATGTCATCATCGCCAATGCGGGAGTGATGGCCACACCGTATGGGCATACCGCGGACGGCTTCGAAACACAGTTCGGCACGAACCATCTAGGCCACTTTGTCCTGGTCAACCGGATTGCGCCGCTGATCGCCTCAGGAGGCCGGTTGGTCAACTTGTCTTCCTCAGGTCATCGCTACTCGAACGTCGACCTCGAGGATCCCAACTTTGAGCGGACGCCTTACGATCCCTTTCTCGCTTACGGCCGGTCGAAGACGGCGAACATCCTCTTTGCGGTTGCTTTTGACCGGCGGCATGGGGGGCGTGGCGTACGCGCTGCGGCCGTACATCCAGGAGGCATACAGACCGAGTTGGGCCGCCATCTGAACACGGACGACGTGAAAACGATAATGGATCAGCTGAATACACAGCTGGCAGCAGAGGGCAAGGGTCCCTTCCAATTCAAGACGATCCCGCAGGGCGCCGCAACCTCGGTCTGGGCCGGCGTAGCTGCTCCGGCTGACGAAATTGGCAGCCGTTACTGCGAGAACTGTCATGTCGGCAGGATCGTGGCGGACGACGTGACCATCAGCGCTGTCAGCGAGGGAGTTCGCGGCTATGCGCTCGATGCGGACACGGCGGAGGCGCTTTGGAGAAAAAGTGAAGAACTGGTCGGAGAGTCCTTTTAGCGACGCCATTCAGCGTCTGAGGATCAGGACCGACAAGTAAGTTTGCCGGATAAAGATGCCGAGGACGTGTCTCCGGCGTTCAGGAGAGCCGGGTCGCTGTACGGATGCCGGCTCGCACTCTTCGCGATCGCGGCGGGCGGCAGACAAATAGGCAACTCTCGGCAGGCCATCGTGTTTCGACACGATCAATGCGTCCAAAGAGACAGGGCATAGCACGTCGATATTTCCGCCGTCGGTGACAAAGTCCCTGACTTGCAGAAACCACGGCAGCAGTATGCCCCATCGTAGCTGGTGCGCGGCAGAATCGTGTCTTCGTAGTCGGCCTGGATGACGCGCACGCGCTCACCGCAGCCGGCTGCGTGGTTGAGCGCATGTGCGTGCTCCACCTGCCACGGCACGCGCGTGAGTCCCAGTAAGCGCGCGTGCGGCAGGCGGCGCGCAAAGCTGCGCAGGGTGGCGCCGAGCCCGCAGCCAAGGTCGAGCAATCTCGGTTCCGCGATGTCATCCAAATGCAGCCGCGCGAGCACCTCTGCATTCATCTGCTCCAGCATGGATTCGCGGTGCAGTGGATTCGCGCCGGCGCGGTAGTAACCGAAGTGCATGTTGAACTCGCGGCTCCACGCTGCGTAATCCGGACCAGCCTCGCCGTAGTACTGCTCCAAGGCGATCTGCGGTGCAACTTGCGCGCTAGCGACCGGCTGAGCTACGGCTTCTTCGATCGCATTGACGTCCGCTGTAGTCATTTCTCACTCTTCGCTTTGCGTTGGCCCGGCAGCCACTTTGTTACACCTGCACCCAGATTCACGAGGCTGCGTAGTGTGTGGGGCGGCAGCTTTGTCATCTGCTGATACCAGCCGTGCATCTCCTGCAGAAAAACGTGCATGCCGGCGATGCGTGCGGTCACCTCAGGCTGCTTCTCCGCGCGCGCTTCCGTGGCGAGCCGGCCCAGCGCGGCGATGGTGGGCTCAATCTCTCGCTCAACGCGCTGCTGCACCACGGTGAGAAAGAGCTGCCACACATCGTGCGAAGTAGAGAAGAACTCGCGGCGGTCGCCCATCTGATGCGTCGCCTGTACCAACTGCCAGTTCTGCAGCTCGCGCAGGCTGGTGCTCGCGTTGGAGCGCGCCACGGAGAGCGCCTCGGCGATGTCCTCGGCGGTGAGCGGCTCCGCCGAAAGGTAGAGCAGCGCGTGCACTTGCGCCACGGTACGGTTCACGCCCCATCGGCTGCCCATTTCGCCCCAGTGAAGTATGAACTCGCGCGCCGCTTTCGTCAGTACTATAAGTTCCTTTCTATACTGTAATTTCAGTAAATACAGTAATTACAGAATATGCAGCATAGGATGCTTCCCCTCAAATGGGCGATAGCATAAGTTTCGGAGGAGAGTAGCACGCACATATGCCGAAGGTTCGAGTTGCGGGATTTGGTGTTTCGCTGGACGGTTTCAGCGCGGGAACGGAGCAAAGCCTGAACGATCCGCTGGGCAAGCGCGGCCCAGAGATCTTTCAGTGGTTCTTCCACACGAAGACATTTTGCGCGATGCATGGAAAGGAAGGTGGATCGATCGATGTGGACGATGAGTTCGCACGGCGGTCGATGGAAAACTTTGGGGCCTTCATCCTTGGCCGCAACATGTTCGGTCCGGTGCGCGGCCGGTGGGCCGACAGCTCATGGAAGGGATGGTGGGGCGACAACCCGCCGTACCATGCAGAAACGTTCGTCCTGACGCACTACGAACGGGAGCCGCTGGTGATGGAGGGCGGGACCACCTTCCACTTTGTCACCGGCGGAATCGAAGAGGCGCTCAGGCTTGCGAAGGAGGCAGCGGGCGACAAGGATGTCAAAATCGGAGGCGGTGTTTCCACAGTGCGGCAATATCTGCAGGCAGGGCTGGTAGATTCCCTGCACTTTGCACTTGCACCTGTCGTACTCGGTCAGGGAGAAGCATTGTTTAGCGGTCTCGATCTGGGCGCTCTTGGATTTTCTGTGACGGAGCATAAGGCCACTGAGCAAGCGACGCACTTTGTGCTGGAGAAAAGATAAAGGAAGAATCCCCAACTTTGCGCTTGCCGGGGACACGGCGTTTGTCGGGACTGAGCTGCCTTTCTGCGTGCAGTGATAGAATCACCCGAGAACCCATGCATCGCTTAATTTTGATCTTCGCAGTTGCCGCTATTCCGGTCGCGTTCGCGCAGGATGGCTGGATATCTCTATTCAACGGAAAGGACTTGACAGGCTGGAGAATTGGCGGGAACCAGGCATCGTTTCAGATCATCGATCATGCCCTGGTGGCAAACGGTCCCGTGGCGCACGCGTTTTACGATGGACCGGTCCAGAACCACGATTTCAAAAACTTCGAGCTGATGGTGGACGTCAAGACCGCGCCTAATTCGAACGGCGGCGTCTACTTTCATACCGAGTTTCAGGATAGCGGCTTCCCGCGCAAAGGTTTCGAGGTACAGGTTAACAATACCCATCGCGATCCCGTCAAGACCGGCAGTCTTTATCATGTGAAGGATATCGGGGCGGATGATATCAAGGGAATCACACAGGACGATGAGTGGTTCACTGAGCACATCATCGTGCAGGACCAAACGGTCACAATCCGATTGAACGGGAAAGAAGTCGTGAAGTGGACGCAACCGCCGGATTGGAATGGAGGCCGAGAGGGTCCGGGACGAGTGATCGGCCACGGCACGATAGCTCTTCAGGGACACGATCCGAAAAGTACCGTACATTACAAAAACATCCGCATCAAGCCGCTTCCATGAAGCCCCGGACGCGGGGGATTCACGCCGGCGGCAATGCTGGTCTGGTCAAGAAGATTTATCGAGGATAGGTGCGACTCATGACTCATGACGCGGCCGTTCTGAAAGCCCAGGAGATTGCCAGTCGCGTGCTGGCGCCATCCGCAGGGCAAAACGACAAGGCAGGACGATTCTCTACCGAGGCTGTCGAGTCGCTTGGTGAGTCTGGACTGCTCGGGCTGACGCTACCTGTGGATGTTGGCGGTGCAGGGTTAGGTCCGCGCACGTTTGCGGCTGTCGCCGCAACGCTCGCCGAGGCAGACGCTTCGGTCGCCATGGTCTATCTGATGCACATCCTGGGCACCGCCACTATCTCGGCGGCGCGTCCAAGCGCGGCTCAGGCAGTCAGGCCCATACTGCGGGAGATTGGTGCGGGCCGCCATTTATCCACTCTCGCTTTCAGTGAAGCCGGCTCGCGCAGTCATTTCTGGGCGCCTATATCCCGCGCACATCGGAATGATAACGGCGTGCGCATAAGCGCCAAGAAATCGTGGGTGACGAGCGCGGGTCATGCTCAGAGCTATGTGGTTTCTGCGCTGGCCCCTGAAGGGGCGGGACCTACCGATTCGACCCTCTATCTTCTTGCGGCGGAGACACGCGGCCTTTCCGTTGCGGGGCCCTGGGACGGTTTGGGACTTCGGGCCAACGCTTCTGCGCCGATTGCGCTCGACGACTGCCAAGTGCCATCCGATTTTCAGCTTACGGATGATGGCGCTGGCTTTCCGGCCATGCTAGACGTGACGCTCCCGCTTTTCAGTTTGGGGACAGCAGCGGTGGCCTTGGGATTGTGCCGAGCGGCAGTGGCTGGAACTACGTCGCACCTCAAAACCGCGAAATTCGAGCACCTCGGCCAGAGCCTCGGCGAGAGCCTGCCTACCCTACGCGCGCAACTCGCGGCGATGCAGATTGATAC